>DAWR01000036.1:0-7697 GCA_002506015.1 Candidatus Methanogasteraceae archaeon UBA261
TCGGTGCGCTCATCAGGCACATTCCATGCACACATCGCATTCGCAACGATTCCGAGTGTGCGGTGCCCGATTGATGCCCCGAACCTGCGTATAATGCCGCGCTCAATCAACGACTCGATCCGATCGGTCACTTCTTCTTCGGAGACGCCGAGTTCGTCTGCGATCTTTTTGAAAGGGTTCGGAACAAGTTCGATTCCATCCTGTGTCAGTCTTATCAGTTTCAGGTCTGATTCATCCATCTTCACGCCTCCACCTCCTTGATTGATCATACCTCAAACCTCACTCCGATCTTGAAGAGTCGTTCCACAGGAAGCTCGAGGAATGGGTACCCGAGTTCATCAATCTCGCGTATCATCTCGCGCAATCGCTCTTCACTTCTTGCGGAGACCGTGAACCACATATTGTAGCTGCCCGGGCGCAGGTAATTGTGGGAGACCTCGTCAAACTCGTTGATTCGTGCTGCGACCTCGTCGATTGCATCATCGGAAACCCACATCGCGATGAGCGTGCTGGATCCACCGATCCGGGCTGTGTTGATGATAGGACCAATCTTCCGGATTACGCCGACATCCGTGAGGTTTTTGAGATGGTCGATCACAGCCGTCTCGGATATGCCGATTTGATCACCGAGTGCCAGAAAGGGGCGGGACTTCAGCGGAAAGTCGAGCTGAATGGTATTTATCAGCCGCCTGTCGACCTCGTCAAGTTTGTCTATCATCGTAAAATTTCTTCATCCGGCGTCGGTACACACCATACCGGTCCTCTGGCGAATATCTTGCCGGACGCGGGTTTAGAGCCTCAGAACCGCACGCTGGACAGATTGTTTTCAGCGTGTATCGGTTGCACTCCCGGCATTTAAGAATTTTCGATTTCACAACCGCACGACTCCCTCTACTGCCCTCTCTCTTCGCGTCTGTGGAATTCGCCGACACCATCCAGACGCCGTATCTCATCGATCGCCCGCTGAGCAGAGCTTTTCAATGCTTTTTCTGCCAGTTTATAGTCGGGCGCGGTGACATGGATGCGATATCTCGGCGCTCCGACATAGTTGATTGTGAGCTCAACATCATCACCTTCACCATCAACGGCTTTCGCAGCCGCAGCAAGCGCTTGCTTGATCGCGTCCACCCCATCCGGGGCAGGGCAGGTCATATCAAGAAAACCTGTGATGTCAACAGACGGAATCTTCACGTTCTCAGATGCGATCTCGGCAATCTTTGCGGCATACTCCTCTTCGATTCCGGAATCGATCAATACTGACTGTCCGGAAACTACAGCTTCTTCAAACGCAGTATACAGACTGCCAAACGAGTCTAGCAATGCAATGCAGATACTTCGTTTAATATCCTCGTTGCCATCGCCGACTGCGAAGCCGATCCACTTCTCGGCACGAAGCTCGCTCTTCCATTCCTGAATCTTCCCCTTTCGCTGGTGCTCATTCACATCCTTGTACGAGAGATCGATGTGACCGCGCTTCGGGTTTACGGCAAGCACCTTGCAGACGATCTTCTGACCCTCGCGCAGGTAATCTCTGATATACTTCACCCACCCTGAAGCAACCTCGGAGATGTGGATCATGCCCTCCTTTCCGCCGTATTCATCCAGTTTCGCGATCACACCAAAGTCCATCACCTTCGAAACGGTGCATACAACGAGATCACCTGATTTGGGCCACTCTCGCATCGTATCACTCCAAAACTTCGACAATCGGGGTGAGTATCTTCGATCTACCGCCTGTCGGCTCTGCGAGTGTCCGCCCGCAAACGATGCAGGTGACTACTGTGCTGGCATTTCCGAAGATTACCTGTTCGTGTTCGCAGTCCGTGCATTTGACGCGCAAAAACCTGCTCCTTGGAGTCGGTACGATCTGTTTATTCGTGTTCATCATGATTCCACCAGTTCAAACTTGGCTGCTCTGAAGCATTTTCTTACATGTGCCTTGCCGCATTCGGTGCAGCGGTATCTGAGATGGACCTTCTTGGTTGGCTTATCGCCTCCTGGAACCTTCGAGAACTTACCGCTGTTTCCAATGCTCGTCTGCCGCTTCTTCTGCCGCACGATTCTGGTCATGGATGATGCTTTCTTCGGTTTCACACGCTCGACCTTGTGTTTCGTATGCTTGTTACAAAATGGGCAATGCGTTCGAAAAGTTGCTGGCATTTTCATTGTTTCTTTCACCTGCTATCCAACTTACATATCTGACATAATAAGGGTAATCCAACGACAGCGCAACAGATGCACGCGCTCGCGCTACTTCACACCCTTCGTAATCTCCATTATCACCTGATCCTGGGTGATCCCTGTCCGCTCCGCTTCAAACGTCAGAATGACCCGGTGGCGCAAGACCGGGCACGCCATCGCATGGAGGTCTTCACTGGATACGAAGTTGCGACCGTGGACAAGCGCTCTCGCCTTCGATGTTAGTATCAGGGAGATTGAGGCACGCGGGGACGCCCCGTATTCGAGGTTATTCCAGTTACGAGTTGCAGTGACGATGTTAATGGCATGCGAAGTCAGTTCATCGGAAATGGGAACCTGTCGTACCAGACGCTGTAACTTCAGGAGCACGTCCTTCTGGACGACCCTCTGTACGTCCGGTTCGGATGCCGCCGTGTATCGCTCCACTATGATGCGCTCCTCTTCAGGAGCCGGGTAGTCCATCAAAACCTTCATCAGGAACCGATCAAGCTGCGCCTCCGGGAGCGGAAATGTCCCTTCCATCTCAATTGGGTTCTGTGTAGCAAGAATAAAGAACGGAACATCCAGTTTGTATGTCTCGTTTCCGGCGGTGATCTGCTTCTCCTGCATAGCCTCGAGAAACGCGCTCTGTGTCTTCGGAGACGCGCGGTTGATCTCATCTGCGAGAACAATGTTTGCGAAGACGGGGCCGCGCTCGAACCTGAATTGCTTTTCCCCGGCGCGCTCTTCCACAATCATCGTGCCTGTGATATCGGACGGCATCAGATCAGGCGTGCACTGGATCCGGTTGAACGATAGGTCCATCGCCTTTGATAATGTGTTGATCATGAGCGTCTTTCCGAGACCCGGATTGCTCTCTATCAGTGCGTGCCCGTTAGAAAGCAGCGATATCAGCAGGTCTTCCAGAGCATCCTTCTGACCGACAATGACCTTTCCAACCTCGCCCACTATAGAACTTATGATCGTTCCGGAATTGCGGTACGCCTCAGAGAGATCGGCTTGGGATGGTTCTGTCATGCGGATATCTATGCTCCACATCGATATAAATGAGACTCATAACCGAATATTTTATGAAGCATAACGTCACCTGTCAACATGCAGGGCCCGTGGTCTAGTCGGTTATGACATCGCCTTTACAAGGCGGGGATCATGCGTTCGAATCGCATCGGGCCCACGCGGGGCTGTGGCCTAGCCAGGTATGGCGACGGGCTCCAGCGGATAAATGATGAACAACGGGTCTACTGATGCCCGCCCGACGGGGCAGGCGTGTGAGGAGCCGTTGGAGCACTGACTCGTGCTTTCCTCAACCAGAGAGGGTTCGGAGAGACCCGTCGATCGTGTGTTCGAATCGCACCAGCCCCACTATTTTTTTCTGGCGCCTCTCTACTTGGTATGAAGCGCGGAATACTTCTGCGCGTCCACCATCCCATCAACAGATTGTCGTAACCGTTCCACTGTGTACGTCAGGAAATCTCTGCAAGCACCAGACAAACCGCTGAGTATATACCATACCACTGAACTATTGCTACTATGTAAAATATATATATTTATTGGGAATAACTATATATATTCTTGTTGTCCATGTTACCGCGGTGATACCCCGATGGAAAAATCACATACAACACATAGTTTCTCGTCATATACAACAGTGGCGACATTCATCCTGACCGTTGCAGTGATCACAACATCACTGCTCGGATCAGGTTGTATCGGCGGTAATGATGGTGATGGTGGCGCTCCTCCATCACTGCACTTACAGATCGCGGGCTCGACAACCGTTCTTCCGATAGCAGAGGAATGTGCTCGTGTATACATGGAGGCACATCCTGGCAGTCAGATCTATGTCGCGGGAGGCGGCTCCTCGCACGGCATAAAGTCGGTTGCCGACGGCACAGTTGACATCGGAGACGCATCCCGTGACATAAAGGATTCCGAGAGGGAGTCGTACCCGAATCTTGTGACGCATGACATTGCAAGGGATGGTGTTGCAATCGTCGTCCACCCATCTAACCAGGTCAGCGATCTCACGATGGAACAGCTTCAAGGCATCTACACAGGCGAGATCACAAACTGGCAGGATGTCGGAGGCGCGGACGCAGGGATCATGGTGGTTTCAAGAGAGGAAGGCTCAGGAACAAGAGACTGCTTCGAGAGTTCCGTTCTGAAACCCATCGGAAAGGAGGTCACAGATAGCGCAATCATTCAGGACTCAAATGGGAAGGTGCGAACAACCATCGCCGGAAATGAGCAGGGGATCGGATTTTTGTCCCTTGGATACGTCGATTCCGATGTCACGGCTGTGATCCTCGATGGTACCAACCCCACTGTTGAGAATATCCGAAGCGGTGAGTACGCAATCTCAAGAACGCTGCTGATGATGACAGATGGCGAGCCGGACGCGGATGAGCAGGCGTTCCTCGACTTTGTGCTCTCGAGTGAGGGGCAGCAGATCGTTTCAACGGTGCACTTCATACCAGTCTCGGAGTGAGCGTGGATGTGATTACGTGACACAGATCGTGCATCTTTCGGATATTCATGCATCGAGCGCCCACTTTCTTTCGGACGTTGCAGAACGTGTGATACAGAGTGTCAACGAGATCGCTCCGGATATCGTGGTCGTCACAGGGGATCTTACCCAGAACGGAACGTATCCGGAGTTTGCGGATGCAAAAGAGGTGATTGATCGGATCGATTGTGAAAACAAGGTGATTGTTCCCGGAAATCACGATTCGAGAAACGTCGGGTATCTGTTCTTCGAAGATTTCTTCGGAGCACGCAACTCGTGCCATCCCCTTGACGGTGTCACGGTCGTCGGGGTGGATTCGTCCCAGCCCGACATCGATGACGGGCACGTAGGCAGGGACCTGTATGACTGGATTGCGAAGAGTTTTGAGACTGATGACTTCAAGGTCTTCGCGCTCCACCATCACCTGATCCCGGTTCCGATGACTGGGCGAGAGGAACAGATTCCAGTGGACTCAGGCGATGTGCTTGAACTGCTCGGCAGGTGCTGTGTCGATCTTGTTCTCTGCGGACACAGGCATGTGCCCTGGGTCTGGCGGCTGAATGAGATGTTTGTCGTGAATGCAGGAACTGCATGTTCAAACAAGATCAAGGCAAGGACGACGCAGTGCTACAACCTGATAGAGATCGATTACGGGGATCTGCGGATCTACCGTGTGCTTCCGGGCGGTGAGCAGGAACTGGTTATTGACCGGGTTATGTCACCATGATGGGGGCTCCAATACTACAACCGGGTCAATCGAGATCGGGGAACGTGCAGATCTGCTGGTTGTCTCAGAACGGATGGAGCTTCCAGTTGTGTCACGCACGATTGTGGGTGGAGAGGTCGTGTGTGCGGCGGGCGGTGTGAGATGACACGGATTGGAGCGGCGCTGGATCTTCGTTTCGGGAAAGACACGCTGCAATTCCTGGATTTTCTGTATTCGAATGGATTTAACCATATCGAGGTCAGAAAGGACAACGACTACGTATACGGAACGGTGGACTCCACTCTCCTGGGGCATGTTCTCTCCGAATACGATTTCACGATCTCGTACCACGCTCCGAGCAGGGAATTCAACCTTGCGAGCGTGAACGAACGAGTAAGATCGTCCTGCGTCGCCCAAGTGATCCGGATAGGCGAGTATCTGCAAGAGGTCGGTTCAAAGGCGTGGGTGAACATACACGTGGGACACATTCCGGAGCAGTACCATAAACGGGTCACTGCAAAGGCTGAAGAAAACATGAGCGCGTCACTGGATGCGATTGCGGCGGCTTATGAGGGGCTGGATACGGGACTCCTAGTTGAGAACGACGGTTTTGAGAAACACATAACTAAATTCGGGATGTATCCTGAGGAGATTCTGGATATCCTGAACCAAAATCCCGGTTTTGGCATGACCTTTGATATCGGTCATGCCCACCACTCGAGCATACCGCCTGAATGGTTCATCGAACGTCTGGGGCACAAAATCGAGGTTGTACATCTGCATGACAACAACGGTGTGTATGATGAACATCTCGCACCCGGCAGGGGTTCTGTTGATTTCGAGGGTGTCCTCTGCCAGCTTGATTTTTGCAGCACATACATACTTGAGATGAAGACGTTACCGGATGTTATCGCGGGCAGGGAGTTTATCGAATCGCTGGGGCTTATGAAATGACGGAAAGAGACATTCAAATCGAAAGCCGTAACTTAAACCTCTGGTACGGTGATGCACAGGCATTAAAGAACGTAACGATTGCGATGCCTGGGAACAAAGTCACCGCCGTGATCGGTCCATCCGGATGCGGCAAATTCACATTCATCAGGTGTATCAACCGGATGAACGACCTGATAAAGGACTGCCGCATCACTGGCGAACTGCTCTTCGGCGGCAAGAACATTTACGACCGTGATATCAACGTGGTAGCGATACGGAAGAAGATCGGGATGGTCTTCCAGAAGCCAAATCCTTTCCCGATGCCAATCTATGACAACGTCGCCTACGGACCACACCGTAACGGTGTGCGTGATAGGCATGAACTGGACGAAGTCGTTGAGACGAGTCTTGTGGCTGCTGCGCTCTGGGGCGAGGTGGATGGTAAACTCGACATAGCAGCACTCGATCTGAGCGGTGGGCAGCAGCAACGGCTCTGTATCGCACGAACGCTCGCAGTAAAACCGGAAGTGATACTCTTTGATGAACCGTGTAGTGCACTTGATCCGATATCGACTGCCAGAATAGAGGATCTGATCGGCGAGTTAAAACGTGACTACACGATCATAATCGTGACACATAACATGCAGCAGGCTGCAAGAGTATCCGATTACACCGCCTTCTTCCTGCTCGGCGAGATGATTGAGCTTGGAAAGACAAGCAGATCTTTGAAAATCCGGAGAAGAAGAGTACGGAAGATTATATCACAGGCAGGTTTGGATAGGGCGATACGGAGGGATATAATGGTTCAAAAACAATACCAAACGGAACTTACAAACGTACAACAGAACGTTTTGAGGCTCGGAGAACTGGCAAATTCAGCGATCAAGGATTCGGTTGAGGCACTGCAGGATCACAATGTTGAGCAGGCAGAGGCTGTGATAACCGGTGATTCCGGGATTGATGGTCTTTCTGCAGATATCGATGCGCTCTGTATGCAGCTTCCCGTACTGAAGCAGCCAGTGGATCGGGATCTGTGGACGATAGGGGCTGTGGTCAAGATCAATCTCGATATTGAGCGAATGAGTGACCTTGCCGTGGATATTGCAAGGGTCGCAATCGCAACCAGGGATAAGAAACACGTCAGATCCCTGATCGACATCTCCGCAATGGCTCATATAGCATGCGAGATGCTTGGCGGCGCACTGCGTGCCTTTGGTGAGTTGAACTCAGATTTGGCGTGCGAGATCGCAAAGCGTGACGATGAGGTCGATGCATTGTTTGACCAGCTTAGGCGGGTGTCGATTACGCTGATGGTCGAGAATATAGGAAAAGTTGACTATATAACACAGTTGA
>DAWR01000036.1:7729-11327 GCA_002506015.1 Candidatus Methanogasteraceae archaeon UBA261
GTATATGGCAACAGGTGACCGGGTGAAGTTGAACTGAGGGTTGATATGGAAACCAGAAAGGTGCAGGTGACCGGGAAATCAACATACATCGTCACGCTACCGAAGAGATGGGCGGTCGATTCGGGACTGGTCGCCGGATCACTTGTCAGGATCTCATATCGGGATGATGGGTCGATCGTGGTCACACCGCCCGAACACGGGCAGGACCCCCTCATGAAGCGATTGAAATTCGATAAGTCCACTGATGAGACTATGCGAGACATCATAGGCACGTATGTGATGGGATACCAGGCAATCGAGATTTATGCAGATCACATCCCAAAGGAGATGGCAAGGGATGTGAAAAGAACATGTCATAATTTAATCGGTTTTGAGGTGGTCGAAGAGACTGATAAAAAGGTCGTGATCCAGGATCTCCTTGATTTCGGGGAATTTACGATAGAAAGGGGGATTAAACGGATGTCATCGCTTGTATCCCTTATGCTTGATGGTTTGATAAATTATCTCGGGACCAATGATGATGAAATCTTGAGAGAAATCATCTCAAGGGATGATGAGGTCGATCGGACGTACCTGCTGATCTCAAAACAATTCGTCAATCGGTTGAATCTGATCAGGTCACTGGAGACGGATAAATTGAGCCTCATAGAGTCGTTCTATTATCGGCTGGCAGCAGGGAATCTCGAGCGGATCGGGGATCATGCGGTCAAGATCGCTGATACGTTCAGCCACACCGGCATCCCGGCTACTGCGCTCCCGATTAGGGAATCTGTCAGTGTTCCGCAGAATCTGGTTATAAACAGCATTGAATCTCTCAGGAAGCCGGATGTATCTCTTGCAAATGAGGTTATCTCAGAGAATGCCCTGGCAAAGGAGCGTTTATCAAAGTCGGTTTCTGCTGCCACGTCTGCCACAGCTATTTCCTCACCTGAAATTGTCTTGGATAGTCTTATCAGGATCGGAGATTATGCAGCAAATATCGCAGAACTTGCAATCGATCTATCACAACTATAGGGCAATTCCGCTCGTTCTCTCTCTTGCGGTCGTAATCGACTACGCACTCACATTCTACCTTGCAGGCGGAATCGAGATGATTCTTAAGTATGAATACAGCCCGACTCTGACTTACGCGATCAGAAATGGCATTGTAATTCCATATCTTGGGTCTACGGTATTCTTTTACTACGCTGCCGGATATACCGTGCTGAAATACCTCCGGGATTCAGAGATATACTACATCGGAGTCGCAATCATCCTCTTGATGAGTATCACGCATGTTCTTGGTGGGCTGTCGTGGTATGTCCTCTCTGCATGCTACTCGAATGCAGTGCTTGCGCTCCCGCTGATCTCTGTTGTGGTCACAATCGCAGTCTTTGGGTACGAGATAATCAGGCAGATCTGACCGGATCATTGTGACCTGTCATCCCCTATCGCAGGCAGCGCTCTCCTTGATGCGACAAAAGAATCGACACCGTCTCGGGTGGTTTCGTAGATGTGACCTGACCCAATCGCATCGACGACCCCCATCCGGTGCATCTTGTCTCGTAGTGGGTCCCTTACATGGGTGAGGAACATGACAATATCTTTGCGGTTCAGTTCCGTGTTCAGTGTTATCAGGCAATCCGCGCCTGTGATGTCTATATCGTTCATGGCTTCTGCATCGATCAGAACAGTTTTCACAGGTTCCCTGGCTTTTGCAATATTGCGTTTCACCTCACTTGCAAAGAAGTTGCAATTAAAGAAGATGAGTCTGGCATCAAAGCGGAAGATGAGCAGCCCGGGCATCGTTTCTGCATCCGGTCGCCTACGGACATCCCGATAATATGTCCTCTCGCCGGGAACTCTGCCCAGAACGGCTGTACCCGGGCGACATGCCTTCTTGATCAGCACCAGAAGTGAGAGGACGACTCCAAGACCCACGCCCTGCAACACGCCTGCGGTAAGAACGCCAATGAAACAGACCATGCCCAGCACAAACTCTGTGCGACTGAATTTCATCGCTTTCTTGAGTTTGGCAGTCTGGTCAAGACCGACCATCGCCATGATCACGATTGCTGCCAGCGTCGCTTCGGGCAGGTTGGTAAATAGCGGCATCAGTACAAGGAGAGTCAGAACTGCGAGGATTGCGCTTACGACATGGCTGATCTGCGTCTTCCCGCCCGTGCCCATAGCAACCGACGTCTTCGACAGGCTGCCCGCAACAACAAATCCCGAGCTTAAGCCCGCGCCCAGATTAGCAGTGCCCAGGGCAACCAACTCCTGATCGGGATCGATTCTTCCACCCTCCTTTGAGGCTGCGCCAGCGGCTGCACCAACCGTCTCTATGTAGCCGAGCAGAACTATCGCCAGAGCGCCCGGGATAACAGCCATATAATCTATCAGGCTTACGTCTGGCAAACTCATGGGCGGCAAGCCGGTGCTGAGTGTGCCGACCACGTCAACGCCTCTGGTTGTCAGGTTTAGGGCTGAAACCGCCACAATGGAGATTGCAATGGTCGTTAGTGCAGCCGGAAATTTCGAGAGATACCGACCGATTGCAACGATCAAGATGAGGCTGCCGAGACCGAGTGATAGTGTTGTCAGGTTTGTATCGGGCAGCCCCTGGATAATCACCAAAAGTTTTCCGAAGAAATTGCCACCATCACCACCATTGATTCCGAAGAGCTCGGGCACCTGACCGATGATTGTGACGAGGACTACGCCTTCGAGAAAGCCCGCCATCACCGGAATCGAGATGAAGTCGGCTATCCACCCCATCCGCAGAAATCCAAACACGATAAGAAATACCCCCACCGCTATCGCCATCGCCGTTGTTAACGCCAGATACTCAGCCGCACCACAGGCAGCCAATGCGCCAACTGCGCTTGCGGAGATCAGGCAGGCTGCCGAATCCGCCCCCACAACAAGCGTGCGTGACGTGCCGAAGATGACATACAGAAACAGCGGTATGGGGATGGCATACAACCCCATTATCGGGGGCACTCCTGCAATCCCTGCATAAGCCATCGCCTCCGGCACGAGCACCGCCCAGATAGTCAGCCCGGCGATGAGATCGTGGCGCAGCCAGGAAGGTTTGTATTTTGGCAGCCATGTCAGGATTGGCAGGTGCCGATGAAGCAGGTTCTTATGGTCAGTCGGACTTGTTTCGTTATCCATGGCAGATATTTCTATTTGGTTGGGGGCTTTATTAGCCGAATTGTTTTTGACTGGTGTTGATGGAATTGTTTAACTCATTCTTTGTCCTGAATAGCGCGTCGAATTGTTCATGGAATTCGGTTTCTTCATCCATGCTCGTTTATATGTTGGAGAGGGTATATAAATTCTATTCTGTACTGAGTTTTTTTGTAAGTTTTGATGAAAATGGAGGACTATGTTTGTGTGAGGAAACTACCACATATTATAGAATACCCAAATGGGTTACACTGTGGAGTTACGGTTATTAGATGAAACGTACGTGTTTAGCCGCTCAGCATCGTCATCATCATCTGGAGACTATTGAGACCCTGCTGCGCCCATGTCGCCAGCACTGTCATGATCCGCTCATGAATTGACGTCCCTTTTCCATTACGCAGCGTCCCTATGATCTTCCGCTGGACCA
>DAWR01000177.1:0-5968 GCA_002506015.1 Candidatus Methanogasteraceae archaeon UBA261
CCATGGTGAACACCCGGGAGAATGGTTATATTGCACACTATAATAAACTATCGTATGTTAGGACACTACCCACTTCTCGCAGACCCGTGATCCTTTCTCATGTAATCTCGATCTGCGAGACTCGTTGACAAACCCCGATTTCAGCCACTCTTGTGCTTAAATACCCCCACTTCTTCGCATCGTTTCAATATATTTTCGTGATGTGTCAATATCCCGTAGATTATATCGTCCCTGATCTCTTTAATGTCTCTTATGCTTTGATTTGGACGGTTTCCCCGATAAAGAGACGTTATAAACAAAAAAACCGAGACGGTGAGAAGTATACACCCAACAACGCCGAACCAAATAATACCAATACACATGAACACAATTCCACCCAGAAATGTAAGTATACCAATCGCAACCATTCCATCTGCCACTAATGACCGCATCCGACGATCAGATATCTCCCAATTCAAAAACAGTATCCAATCGGTAGGTGAAAATGGATAATCGCCGCCCCCCCTTTTCATCAGGCATTTTTATTATCCAAATAACGCCCCACTCCCTCGCACAATCGCGCGAATCACTTCGCGCGATGTGCCGGATGATACTTGTTGATCATCTCAGTATCAATCCGCGTCAGCTGAGCCTCAGGAAGCTCCGCGAGCAGACGCCACCCAATCTCAAGCGTCGTCTCAATCGATCGGTCCTCGTCCTTGCCCTGCCGCACAAACTGATCCTCAAACATGTCAGCAAACTCAAGGAACTTCCGATCACGCTCAGAGAGCGCGTCCTTTCCAACGATTGCGACAAGACCTCTGAGATCGTTTCCCTCGGCGTAAGCAGCGTACATCTGATCTGATACCGCTTTGTGATCTTCTCTTGTCCTGCCCTCGCCTATCCCAGAGTTCATCAGCCGTGAAAGCGATGGCAGCACGTTGATCGGCGGGTAGATACCCTTCCTGTGCAAATCTCGTGAGACCACAATCTGCCCCTCTGTGATGTACCCACTCAGGTCCGGTATCGGGTGGGTGATGTCGTCGCCAGGCATCGAGAGGATCGGAAACTGCGTGACAGATCCTTTCCGTCCCTTAATAACACCTGCACGCTCGTAGATCATCGAGAGATCCGTGTACATGTATCCAGGATAGCCCCGCCGCCCTGGAACCTCCTCTCTTGCTGCGCCCATCTGCCGCAGAGCCTCTGCGTAGTTGGTCATGTCTGTTAAGACCACAAGCACATGCATGTCGTGCTCATAAGCAAGATACTCGGCTGCTGTGAGCGCAAGTCTCGGCGTGATCAGCCGTTCGACAGCAGGGTCGTCTGCAAGGTTCAGGAAGATTACTGCTCGCTCGAGAGCGCCTGTTCGCTCAAAGTCCCGCATGAACGACTGTGCTTCCTCGTTTGTGATACCCATTCCCGCGAAGACCACGGCAAACGCCTCCTCGCTTCCGAGCACCTTTGCCTGTCGTGCGATCTGGAGCGCAATCTCGTTGTGCGGAAGTCCTGAACCAGAGAAGATCGGGAGTTTCTGCCCCCTGACAAGCGTGTTCATGCCATCGATTGTGGATATTCCGGTCTGGATAAACTCTGCTGGCGGTTCTCGTGCGTACGGGTTCATGGCAGCGCCATTGATGTCGAGCCGGTCCTCCGGAACGATCCTCGGTCCGCCATCGAGCGGGTCACCCGATCCTGAGAGGATTCGTCCCAGCAGATCAATTGAGACCGGGAGTTTGATCGTTTCGCCTGTGAACCTGACCCCGCATTGCAGGTCCAGTCCGCCTGTACCCTCGAAGACCTGAACCACAACAATGTCCTTTGAGGTGTCGAGAACCTGTCCTCGTTTCGTGGTTCCATCACCCAGTTTGATGTAGACGAGTTCATTGTATCCGACTGGCTCTGTCTTCTCAACAAAGATCAGCGGTCCTGATATCTCATTGATCGTTTTATATTCCTTCATCTAAACCGCCCCCCGGATCGCATCAAATTCTTTGTCCATTGCAGAGAGGACGATATTCAGCTTCTCATCGAACTCTTTCTCGAACTTGACCTTTGAGAGGTCGTCCTTCGATTTCACAGAGGTGATGTCCTCGAGTTCGGCTCCGCCCTCCAGAGCGGTGTTTGCGAGGTCAGAATACTTCATGATCGCTTTCATTAGCTTGTACTGCTTGTCCATCTCACAGAACGTGTCAACGTCGTGGTATGCATTCTGCTGCAGAAAATACTCCCGGATCATGCGTGCTACCTCGAGTGTGAGCTGCTGATCCTCAGGAAGCGCATCAGAACCAACGAGCTGTACGATCTCCTGCAGTTCGGACTCCTTCTGAAGAATCTCCATTGCATCGCTGCGCAAGAGTGGCCAGTCTGGCGATATATGTTCGTTGTACCAGTCCGCAAGTGCGTCCGTGTACAGGCTGTAACTCTCAAGCCAGTTGATGGACGGGAAATGTCTGCGTTGCGAGAGCTTTGAGTCAAGAGCCCAGAATACCTTCACAATACGCAGCGTGTTCTGGGTTACAGGTTCTGAGAAGTCACCGCCCGGCGGCGATACTGCGCCGATGACAGTGACAGACCCCTTCGCACCCGAGAGCGTCTCAACGCTCCCTGCACGCTCATAGAACTCAGAGAGCCGCGCTGCGAGGTATGCCGGGTACCCTTCCTCACCTGGCATCTCCTCGAGCCGGGATGATATCTCACGCATGGCTTCAGCCCATCTCGACGTTGAATCAGCCATCAGCGAGACATCATAGCCCATGTCCCTGAAGTATTCTGCAATCGTGATCCCGGTGTAGACCGACGCCTCTCTCGCAGCAACCGGCATGTTTGACGTGTTTGCGATCAGGACGGTTCGTTCCATCAGTGGCTCGCCGGTCTTCGGGTCATCGAGTTCTGGGAACTCGTTTAAGACATCAGCCATCTCGTTACCTCGCTCGCCGCATCCGATGTAGATGACAATCTCGGTATCGCTCCACTTCGCAAGCTGTTGCTGGGTTACCGTCTTTCCACTACCGAATGGTCCCGGAATTGCGGCAGTTCCGCCCTTTGCAACAGGGAAAAGCCCATCGAGGATCCGCTGTCCTGTGATGAGCGGTGTGTCCGGCATCAGCTTCTTGCGAACCGGTCTTGACTCACGCACTGGCCACTTCTGCATCAACGTGAGTTCGGTTTCGTCCGCAAGCTTGCAGACACACTCAGTCACGGTGAACGACCCCGACTTAATCTCGTCAACGACGCCTGCGACATTTGGGGGAACCATGATCCTGTGCTCGATATGGGTCTCCTGAACCGTTCCGATGACGTCCCCACCAGCAACTTTTGTGCCTTTGGTAATCGCGGGCTTAAATTCCCACTTCTTCTCACGATCGAGACCCGGCGCAGTTACGCCGCGCTCAATGAAATCACCCATCTTCTCCAGGAGCACGGGCAGTGGTCGCTGGATACCATCGTAGACGCTTGTCAGAAGCCCGGGTCCGAGTTCGACAGAGAGCGACATGGACGTGTTCTCGACAGGTTCGCCGGGCGCGATTCCCGATGTGTCCTCATAGACCTGAACGGTCGATTTGGCACCCTCAATTCCGATCACCTCGCCCATGAGCCCCTCTTTACCGACCTTGACCACGTCGTACATCTTTGTGGGCACATCAATGACCGTAACGACCGGTCCTGCTATCCGATATACTGTTCCTTTCATTTCCAAAGATCAACACCTACTGCGCTTTTAATTTTCTCTCTTAGCTGAGTAGTCTCGCCGCCTCCAACCAGAACCACCGTCGGCTCGATCGATTCACCGAGCGTCGATTGCAGTGCAGCCGGAAGAAGCGACACGTCATCGTTATGCATAATTAGTATCCCGACGTCCTCGTCACCGAGCACATCGTGCACTGTCGAGTCCATAGTCTCGAGAGTCGTTTCGTAAGTCTTCCTTATACCTGCGAGTTTGAATCCGAGCGTGAAATCACCACGTCCGATTACTGCGAGTTCCATTGCATCACCTGTAAATCGGTATGTTCTATCATTGCTTCAACAGATGTTCCCCATCTGATAAAAATCTGTAGGTGCATGTTCGGGTGCATGTTCGTCTATGGCTCTCTGTGCCCTGCCTGATTGATTGTTTTGTGAATGCGTTTTGATTGCTACAGCCGCGTTCGCAAGCTTGTAACAACCTTGCCACAAGTCTACCTAAAGGTATCGAGGCGATATTGGGGACTTTTCATTATTTTTTGGAACGCGAAAAATTGCGATACAGGCTCAATAACTTGTGGTGGGGACCGCGAGATTACACAGTCTGCGAAGCAGCGGCGCAGTCATCTTCGCAAGATTTCTGTGTTAACTCGCGGTTGCTACAGTAGCTCAGGCAACCTCTCAAAAAACAACCTGAACCCCAATACGCCGCGCGGCGAAGATTTATTAAGAGTGCAGCGCAATAAATAGAGATAGAGGAGGGTTGGTAGGTTATGGCAGATGAAGGGGGCGTCCTTTCGAAGACGGTGGACGCAGGTTCTGGTATGGATGTGCCTGAGGAGCCTCAGGTTCCGTTTAACATCGACACCAGCACCACCAGCGGCACTGACACTGATAGCACGGACAATGGCAACGTCGACACTGATGTTGGCGCTGATTCTGGCATTGATGGGGGCGGTGCAGCCGCGATTGCCACGGACGAGCTGATCCGCGATCTCAAAGGGAATGTCGAGAAGTCCAGAGAGGAGCAGGGGGCAGAAGTTCCCGAAAAAGAGAAGCTCTCGGTCAAGGAGAGACTCACATCCCTCTTTAAAAAGGATCAAGGTCCTGGATTGGAGCCTTATGATCCGGAAAAACATGGACCTCTTGTCACCTTCGACGGAAAGGACGGATACGAGGAGGTCAATAGGTACTGGGTGAATGAACCGTATTCGTTCATCGTGATTCTGCACAATCTCGAGCGGGATGACCTGTTGTATCAGGTGATTGAGCCGCGTCTGAGCAAACTCGAGTGCAATTTCATCGAGGAGATCCGGTCCAGGCTCAGAGACGTTCTTCTGGTAGAAGATATTGAAAACGAGGAAGATAAGGAACGAATCGTTGTAAGGAAAGTTAAATCGATCGTGCGGGACTATGCAATCGACATAGATATCGTATCGCTCGAAAAGATACTCTATTACATCGTCAGAGATTTTATCAGGTTTGGAAAACTGGATCCGCTGATGTGGGATCCCACAATCGAGGACATATCCGCCAACGGTCACGACATCCCGATTTATTTATATCACAAAGAATATTTGAACATCCCGACGTCCATCATTTATGCGGAGGAGGAATTGAACTCGTTCATAATCCAGCTCGCGCAGCGGAGCGGCAAGCACATATCCATAGCAGAGCCGATGGTCGATGCCGCGATGCCGGACGGTTCCCGAATCCAGATGACGCTCGGAACAGCCATCACAGCTCATGGCAGCACGTTCACGATACGTAAGTTTAAGGACGTTCCGATCACGCCAATCGATCTGATTGGCTGGAAGACGTTTTCCTCCGAGGCAATGGCTTATCTCTGGCTATGCATCGAAAACAACAAGAGTTTGATCTATGCAGGTGGAACCGCGTCAGGAAAGACGTCATCGCTTAATGCGGTCTCGCTATTCATACCTGAGAAGGCAAAGATCGTGACGCTCGAAGACACGAGGGAATTGCAGCTCCCACACCCGAACTGGATTCCGAGCATGACGCGGGACGCATTCACGGCTGATGAGCGCGGCGCAATCGACATGTACGAACTGCTCAGGGGTGCGCTCAGGCAGCGTCCCGAGTATCTGCTGGTAGGTGAGGTGCGGGGCAAGGAAGCACTCACGCTCTTTCAGGCGATGAGCACCGGGCACACGACGTTCTCGACGATGCACGCCGATTCTGTCACATCTGCGATACATCGTCTCGAGAACCCCCCGATCAGTGTTCCGAGGGCGATGATACAGGCTCTCGACATCATGAGCATACAGGCGCAGATCTACGTGAA
>DAWR01000177.1:6089-9278 GCA_002506015.1 Candidatus Methanogasteraceae archaeon UBA261
TATACCGGCAGAAGATCCTCGAATACCTCGTGCAGAACGATGTCACCGACTTCAAGACGATCGCAACGATCATCCATGCGTATGAGTCCACACCTGAGAAGGTGCTGAAGAAACTCGGGTTTACGTGAGATTTTGCGATTTTGGTGTTGTCTGTTGGCAACAATTATCATCTTCCGCTGCGACAATGCTTCACATGGAGCTACTGTATCTGAATGAGGATAATGTCAAGGAACTGCTTGACATGAAGGCAGCGCTCGGAGTTGTCGAGGATGCGTTCAGGGAACACGGCATGAGGAGGGTGCAGATGCCTGCAAAATCGTATCTCTACTTCCCAACGGGTGATCTCCGCACCATGCCAGCGTATCTACAGAGCGCGGGGATTGCGGGTGTAAAGATTGTCAACGTGCACCCGGGCAACCCGGCAAAGGAATTACCCACGGTGATGGCGGTTGTTGTGCTGAATTCAATTGAGACCGGCGCCCCTCTCGCTGTTATAAGCGGCACATATCTCACAGATGTGCGGACCGGTGCGGCAGGGGGCGTTGCCGCGGATATACTGGCACGACGCGATGCAACGGTCGTTGGCATGGTCGGCGCAGGGCGGCAGGCAGAGACCCAACTGCGTGCGATCTCTCTTGTTCGCGAGATTGAGACCGTCAAGATCAGTAGCCGCTCCGCTGCAACCTGCATCCGGTTCAGAGAGGTGATTGTGGATCTTGGATGTGACATCGTGATTGCGGAGAGTGCAAGAGAGGCATGCGACTGCGACATACTGATCACAACAACGCCTACGAGGACGCCAATAGTGGTAGATGACTGGGTGCGGGAGGGGACGCACATAAACGCAATCGGTGCTGACGCAAAGGGCAAGCAGGAGCTTGATCCATTGATTCTCAAACGGTCAACGATCGTGATCGATGATCCTGCGCAGGCGACACACTCTGGCGAGATCAATGTCCCGCTCAAAGAGAAGATCATAACAGTCGATGACATCTGTTGCACGCTCGGCGAGATCGTCGCAGGGATAAAGCCGGGAAGGGGCAATGATAGTGAGATCACGGTCTTTGACTCAACAGGGCTCGCCATACAGGACGTCTCAACGGCAAACCATGTCTACCGGCAGGCGGTCGAGAAAGGGATCGGGACGTATCTGGAACTGTTCTGATCTTCCGATCCTCCAATCCCTTCGATTGAGGCGATTCCCAGAGCTGCCGGGTCAAACTCAATCAGACGGTCCTGAAACGAAGCAGAGAGTGCTGCGCCGCCCGGGCGAAGATTGTGAGCTGTCTGCTGAAACTTTGAGCATCATCAGCCGTGAACTGGTGCCGCTGGATGTGTGTATGCAATTTGCCAACCAGTGTTTCCGGGCGCCGAATTCGCTTGAGACAGAGTGAAGCACGGTTTCGTTCAAAGGGTGTGTCAGAACTCCAATCGCGCTGCCCTTTATCCAGACTTCAGACTTCAGTATGGTTGGCATGTGTGGGGCTATGATATGAACAACGAATTGGAGAATATAGCCGTGATGCAATGGTTACTTCTCGCAGTAGGAATCATCATGGAGGTCTGCGGCACCACCTGTATGAAGCTGTCAGATGGCTTCTCGAACCTTGTTCCCTCTGTTCTCACCTTCGTCTTCTGGGGAATCGCATTCACCATCTTTATCTTCGCCCTGAAGACCTATGACCTCAGCCTCGCCTACGCGATATGGGTTGGATCAGGGCTTGTGATCGTGAGCATCATTGGAATCCTATACTTCAAAGAACCCGCAAACGCCTTGAAGATCGGTTCAATACTCCTGATTGCGATAGGCGTTACCGGTCTTGGTGTGAGCGATCTGATTAGATGATTGAGCACATATCTGATGAGTGCCGCTGGATGCCTGCGAACGGCACTGTCTGGAAATTACGTGAGTTCCGTAATGGTCAGTTGGATGTACAACAACGCAAAAGACGTGAAGACTGTGATTAACAACACTCTTCGCGTCCCTCTCGCCCTTCTCGTTAAATTGGAAAACAATAACGAAAAAGACGCGAAAGACGCGATGGCGCAAAGAACAAAAGTCTCCAGATGCATTTCACCGGGATTTTCGATTGTGCCCCTGCGAAATACCGCTTCGCAGACACCCTCATCAGGTTTGCCCGCCCCGGTACGTGGTTCATTGCATCAAAAAATGATCCGGTGGTCACGGTGTGCGCCAAAATCGGGCTTCTTGTGCCTACCACTCCAACTCAACACCTTTCGATTTATCGAAAAGTTTAAGTACTATTACTTACACCTATACAATCAGACCGGTAAATTAATCGACCAGTCCGAACAAAGGAAGGGATCAGTATGAACAACCACAACCCCCACAACCCCCACAACCCCGCCGAACCACGGCAGGACGCACCCCCTGCCGTAGACATCGCAAACGTCAGAAAGAGCTACTACATCGGCAAGATGGAAGTGCCGATACTCCATGGCATCGATCTCGCCATCCGGCGCGGCGAGTTCCTTGCGATTATGGGACCGTCAGGATCGGGCAAGAGCACGCTCATGAACCTGATCGGATGCCTCGACCGCCCGACCGGAGGAAATATCCACGTCTCGGGAAAAGACGTGAGCAAACTCTCTGAAGCAGAGTTAGCGCAGCTCAGGGGATATGAGATCGGATTCGTATTCCAGACCTTCAACCTCGTCTCCAGAATGAGCGTATTCAAGAATATCGAACTCCCGACGCTTGCGAACCGGAAACCGGATATCAATCCTGGAAAACGCGTGAAGAAACTCCTTGAACTGGTTGGACTCTCCGATCGCGCGCACCACAAGCCGACAGAGCTCTCAGGCGGACAGCGCCAGCGTGTTGCGATCGCAAGAGCACTTGTGAACGACCCATCGATCATTCTCGCGGACGAACCAACCGGGAATCTCGACACAAAGACCGGAGATGGAATCATGAATATCTTCGAGGACCTGAACATGGACGGACGTACTATCATCATGATCACGCACGACCCTGAGATTGCGGCGCATGCTGACCGGATTGTGCGCGTAAAAGACGGGCTGCTTGTGGATGTGGATGTGAACAACTGAATGAGACTCGATGAGAACAGATCACAGCATAGTATGTGCAAGACCGATTGCGGAATTGGCTTGTGATGGGAACGATCCGGTTCAAGGAAGTCATAATACATGACTTTCGGATAAAGC
>DAWR01000113.1 GCA_002506015.1 Candidatus Methanogasteraceae archaeon UBA261
GACGGTAAAGAGATACCGGTTATTCTGAATGCTGCAAGACTTGATCGGGACGGCAAATTTGTTGGGATTGTAGAGGACTTTAAGGACATCACCGAGCGCAAGCAGGCTGAAAAAGAAATTCGTGAGCTCCAGCGCTACAATCGTGGATTGATCGAGGTGAGTCTTGATCCTCTGGTAACCTTCGATCATAAAGGGATCATTCTGGATGTGAACGAGGCTACAATTAAAGCTACAGGCAGAACTCGGGAAGAGTTGATAGGAACACCGTTTGCTGACCATTTCACAGATCCCGATAAAGCATACAAAGGCGCCATGCTGACCTTTGAAATCGGAGAGGTTCGGGATTATGAACTGGTCATGAAAGCCAGGGATGGAACCGAGACCAGCGTCTCATACAACGCTTCGGTCTACAGCGACCAGACAGGAAACGTGGTTGGTGCCTTTGCCGCGGCCCGTGACATCACAGAACGGAAGCTTGCAGAGCAGGAGTTGCGGGAAACCGTCAAGAGGCTCGAGGAGTACACCAATCGCGTCAATAGTCTCGTGGTAACCATGCTCGGGGAGATTGCAGTCAAAAAATGAAGGTCATAACTTCCGTTAACCGCGTTCATGTAGGCGTTCCATGCATAGTAAGGGAATTTTTTATGAGATGAGCATAGGTATCGACGAACTGGCAAAAAGGCCGGAAACTCGGGTATTGGAATATGGCGGAGAGGTGTTCTCAGAGACCGTGATCGAATTGCGCAGCGGGTCGCTGGCATCGGCTGCCCTGTGATCGCACCCCTGATCGGTCCCCCCTATAATCCAGTGGTCATCGAGGCGATGGTTGCAGGCATGCCAGTGGTTGAATTCTCAGAAGGAGCAGTATCGGATGTGATAAAAGAGATGTGGGCGAGTATAGGATGAAGATTGGGTTTCGGAAGGAAATGTCTTTAATGTAACAAAGTCAAGTTGAGTATAGTGTCGTATGCCACACACCATAACAAAAAATTGCATCCACATTGTTTCATCAGGGGTTATTAAATGAACAAAACAACAAAAGAATTACCTCTTCGATATGTAGAAAGGGAGTTGCAACTGATCAGCATCGATCCTCTGGTAATATTCGACCGGAAAGGGATCATTCTGGATGTTAACGATGCCATGTCTCGGGTTATCGGCAGATCCGTAGAGGAGTTGATGGGAACACCGTTTGCCGACTATTTCACAGATTCCAAAAGGGCGTACAAAGGTGCGATGCTGGTCTTTGAGACAGGAGAGGTTAGGGATTACGAACTGGTCATGAAATCAGGTGACGGAACCGAGACCGTCGTTTCATACAACGCTTCGGTCTACAAGGATCATAAAGGAAACGTGGTTGGTGCCTTTGCTGCTGCTCGTGACATCACCGAGCGAAAAAATGCTGAAATTGCACTGCGCGAGAGCAAAGCGGAACTCGAAATGATCTTCCGGATCGCTGCTGATGCAATGTGTGTAATAGATGCGGATTTTAACATCACCAAGGTGAACAAGACCTTTATCCGGACGGCGGGCATGGATGAGGATGAAATCATTGGCAAGAAATGCTACGATATCTTCAGCGGGGAACTCTGCCATTCAAAAGATTGTCCACTTGAGAAGATGAAAAAGGGGGAACAGTTTGTTGAACAAGAATCCATTAAGAAGCGATCAGACGGTAAAGAGATACCGGTTATTGTGAATGCTGCAAGATTGGAACGGGGTGGTAAATTTGTTGGAATTGTAGAGGATTTTAAGGACATCACCGAGCGTAAACATGCTGAAGAAGAAATTCGTGAGCTCCAGCGCTACAATCGCGGATTAATTGAGGTAAACCTTGATCCTATGTTAACATTTGATCACAAAGGGATCATTATGGATGTGAATGGGGCTACAATTCGAGCTACCGGCAGAACCCGGGAAGAATTGATAGGAACACCGTTTGCCGATTATTTTACAGATCCTGAACTGGCGTACAAAGGTGCGATGCTGACCTTTGATACCGGAGAGGTTCGGGATTACGAACTGGTCATGAAAGCCATGGACGGAACCGAGACTATGGTTGCTTGCAACGCTTCGATCTACAAGGATCAGAACGGGGACGTGGTTGGTGCCTTTGCTGCTGCCCGCGATATCACAGAACGCAAAGCCGCGGAGCAGGAGTTACGGGAAACCGTCAAGAGACTCGAGGAGTACACCAATCGCATCAATAGTCTTGTGGTAACCATGCTTGGGGAGGTTGCAGTCAAATAATGCTGGTCATAACTTCCGTCAACCGTTTTTGTATAGGCGTTCCCCACATATTAAGGAGATTTTTATAAAATGAGTGTAGATATCGACGAACTGGCAAAACGGCTGGAGACTCAGGTATTAGAGGATGCTAAAGGGGTGTTCTCAGAGATGGTGCTTGAATATGCATACAATCCGAGAAACATGGGCGAGCTCTGTTATGCTGACGGGGTTGGGAAGATAACAGGCACCTGTGGAGATACGATACAGATACAGATCCGTGTTGAGAACGAAAGAATTAGCGAGAGCAGATTCATAACTGATGGATGCGGCACGTCGATTGCTTGTGGGAGTATGCTCACAGAGATTGTCACAGATAAGACAATTGAGGATGCGCTTGCAATCACAAGCGAGGATCTCCTGCGCAGTCTGGGCGGACTGCCAGAGGAGAATGTGCACTGCAGTGTTCTTGCGGTGGATGTTCTGCGGGAAGCGATTCGGGATTATCGGTCAACCCTTTCGTAAACGTCTAGCTCACGAGGTGTACGTTCCACGGGCTGCATTGCCCGTTGTATCTCAACTTTGGAAACCCAAAAAATAGCTGCAGCCATCCGATTACCCCCTGAATCCCAATGTACCGAAGACTAAATCCAACCCAAAACCGCTACCATCTGACCCATCGAAACATACCCAATTTTGCACGTATTCCACGTTGTATGGGTAATGCTCCAGCTTCACATCGTGCCGCAGAACCCCGATTTTCACGATTCTGAATAGCTCAGCCAGCTCATCACTCATCTTTATCGGGCGATTCACGTAACGTCGTTTCTCCCTCCACATCTCCTGCTCATAGTAACCGACCGCAGACCTCCCGGATTTTATCGTGTAGAGCAATTCA
>DAWR01000195.1:0-3537 GCA_002506015.1 Candidatus Methanogasteraceae archaeon UBA261
ATGGCTGCGCCGCTGCTTCGCAGACTGTGTAATCGTGTGTTAGTGCATGAGAACTTCCCTGGCGGGTTGTGGACGGTGGTGTGCGAGACCGGTAGGGGTGGGGGGCTACTATCCAGGGTGGGTTTATTTGTGCCACAGACGATACTGATTCCAAAATCTATAAGTTCACAACACGAGATGGTTATTCAATGAAAACAAGGCGACTGATTCTAATTCCGGCACTTCTCATCCTTATTGCGTGTGTCTCCTGTGTATCGGCTGATCCGGTATCTGTATCTCTTCCAGCCGTGTACATGACTCCGGATGGTGGTGAGGTCGGGGTGCTCACGAACCTGACGGTCTGGGTGACGGACGGTACAGGTCACGTGTTTGTCGATACCGCGCCGTTCACACAGGTCGATATGCAGGGCTCTGCCAGACTGGCATCGATTCTGGCGTGCGACATCACAGGCATAGATCCCGCTAGTTGTGATTTCTTCTATGTGATGCACACCGAGTCACCTGTTATCGGGGGACCGTCAGCGGGCGCGGCGACAACGGTTGCGACGGTTGCAGCGATCATGAACTGGACTGTGGATTCCGGAGTCGTCATGACCGGTATGATCAATCCTGATGAGTCGATCGGCGCAGTCGGGGGGATACCCGCAAAACTCAACGCGTCCGTGAATAATGGTGCGCATACGTTCCTCATACCGTCCGGACAGGGGAATGTAACGGTTGTTACGCGGTTCGTCGAACCAGTGGGTCCGTTTTCGAGGATCGTCGAAAAACCAATGACCATAAACGTGACCAGTCTCGGAGAGGCGCAGGGTGTTCAGGTCATGGAGATCGAAGACATCAGAGATGCCATCTATGTATATACGGGTCACGAAATCCCAAGAATACTTCTGACCGGGGAGGTGCAGACCGAGGTGTATATTGGTGCGATGCAGCCCCTTGCTGCTGCATTGCTGGCGGAGTCAAGGACGCAGTACAACGAGACTGTGGCAATCGCTGACCCGTACCCGCAGTTCAAGAAAGCGTTTGTCAGCCAGAACCAGGAGATAAATGACGCACAGCATGATTACGACACCGGAAACTACTACACATCCATGAGCCGGAGTTTCAACACGATGGTCAATCTGCGGCGTATCGGCTGGCTCTCCGGATATCTCGCAGCCGACAACGAGCAGGACGGGCGGGAATACATCTCCAACCTCGTCAAGTGTGTCGAAGATGAGATCGCTGATGCAGAGCTTGATTTAGAGAATGCGAAGTCAAAGAACGCAATCCTGGAGGGAGTGGGCGCAGCAGAGTCGAGGTTGACAATAGCAAGGGATACACTGAAGGAAGCAGAGCAGAAAGAGAACGCAGACGAGGCAATCGACCTCCTTGCGTTCGCGATGGAACGTGCCCGGTCTGCCAGATGGTGGGCGACGCTCTCGTGCATCGGTTCGGACGCAACGATTCCGGAGGATCTGCTCCACGACCGTGCGGCCAGATACTATAGCCAGTCGGTCTCGATTCTTGCGTATGCCGATGAACTGGTCAGTGAGACCGATGGATGCAAGATGCTGATCCGGGACGCAGCGGACGATCTGTCCCGTGCCAGAAGCGAGTTGCAGACCGGATACTACGCCGGTGCGATCTATGACTCGCTACATGCGATGGTGCAGGCGGGAACCGCAATCGAGCTCATAGGAATCACCGATCCGGACGAAAAGGTGAACAAGAGCAAAAGGGATGCAATGTCCGCCATCATATCCGCAAGAGAACGCGGGGCAGAGCCGATTCTCGCTGTGAGTGCGTACGAGCATGCAAACATACTCGCACAATCAGAGATCAACATGATCGTTGGTTACGGATATGCAAAGATGGTTGCAAGGACTGCACGATCGTTCGCATCTTCTGAAAATCGGACGATGGTTCAGGGGGCGAACATCTCCGGATCAATCGAGAAGATCGTACAGACAAGGCGGGGAACAGTGAATGTTACTGACCAGCCCGAAGAGATGTCGGATCTGAGTGGATATAGTGGATTTGGGGCACTTGCCGTGGTTGCCCTGGTATATCTGGTCAGACGGAGATTGACCTTATAGCATGCTGCTGCTCGGGCAACATTTAATAACAACCGCACCACAAATTGGTACTTCCAACCGCCGGGATGTGACTGTGAAACGACAGTTGAACCGGAAAAATGGTGAAATTGAATGTCAAAATCATTTTACAGCTATGTAAGAGACGCATGGAAGAATCCTGACCAGACGTATGTACATGAACTCAGATGGCAGCGTATGCAGGACTGGCGAAGGGATCCGACTGTGGTACGAATAGAGAGACCGACCCGGATCGATCGCGCACGATCACTCGGCTACAGGGCAAAGCAGGGGATCGTGATGGTGCGTGTGAAGGTGCGCCGTGGCGGCAGGCGTAAATCGAGGTACATACGTGGACGGAGGACCAAACGGATGGGTATGCACAAGATAACGCCCGCGAAGAGTATACAATTGATCGCAGAGGAGCGTTCCGGCAAGAAATACCCTAACATGGAAGTGTTGAACTCGTACTGGGTCGGAGAGGACGGAAAACACAAATGGTACGAGATCATACTGGTCGATCCATGCCATCCCGCAATCAAGAGTGATTCACGCCTCTCATGGATCTGCAGTGTCGAGGGCAGGGCGGAGCGCGGCTTGACCAGCGCCGGACGCAAGGCGCGTGGTTTGCGCAGTCGTGGTGAGGGCACCGAGAAGACGAGACCAAGTACCGGTGCACATCGAGGAAAGTGAGTTTGAGCCCACAAATCCTGCAATATGTCGTATAGGATCGAGCAGCACTATTAATCCGGTTAGACTAATGGAGAACATCACTACCACAATCAAGGGCGTGTACATGGTCGGCAGTCCGAAGCAGGTCTCACCGGTGGTGCTTCTCGCCGACGATGACGGTCACATAATGCCGATCTTTGTCGGTCATGCAGAGGCGATGTCGATACACATTGCGCTGAACAAGGAGGTGGCACCGCGCCCAATGACGCATGATCTCATGGTTTCGCTGCTCAATGAACTGGGCGGGACAGTGACGCACGTACTGATCGATGATCTGGACGAGGGCACGTTCTATGCACGGCTGGTCGTCGATACGCAGGACCTGCAGAAGGAGCTTGATGCCAGACCAAGTGACTGCATAGCGATTGCAGTGCGGACCGGTTCACCGATTCAGGTGCGAAAAACGCTTTTTGACCAGACCGCAATCGAGTCCAGCGAGCTTGAGGGCATAAGCAGCCTCGATGACTTTATCACGAAAGATACATAATGTCTTCTGATATTACACGGTTCGCACGAGAGCATGTCAAAAGCTGCACCCCCTGCATTCATGGAGGCAGGGTGGCAGAACTTTCAGGCAAACCTGTTCTTGATTTCAGTGTCAATCTGAATCCATTGGGACCCCCTGATGTCCCTGTTACGATCCGCGGGATTGCACGTTATCCTGACAACAGCTACTCCGAACTGAGAAACGCAATCGCTGACTTTGTGGAACGGTACCTGTGCGGAAGGG
>DAWR01000195.1:3585-6144 GCA_002506015.1 Candidatus Methanogasteraceae archaeon UBA261
GCAGGGGCAGCGGATCACCGCGGATAACATCATACCTGCAAACGGATCCTCAGAACTCATCAGACTGTTTGCCGAGACGATGATCGAACGTGGCGATTCCGTGATCATTCCGGCTCCGACGTTCGATGAATACGAGTTTCAGTGCCGGCTGTTCGGAGCAGACGTTACGTACTGCGATTATTTTGATATTCTTGAACTATCAACAGAGGATATCTCGGATGCGACTGCTGTGTTTCTATGCAACCCGAACAATCCGACAGGAGATCTGATCGCGCGGAAGGATGTGCAGCGTCTTGCAAAGCGGTGCTCTGATTGCGAAACCTTTCTCTTCGTGGATGAAGCGTTCATAGAACTCTCGGATCCGACTCAGTCCATTGCACACGCGGTCCTCAACTCCGGTTTTGTATTTGTGCTCAGATCGCTCACAAAGGTCTTTGCAGTGCCCGGGCTCCGTCTCGGCTTCGGTATCGCATCCGAGAAGCTCGCTGAACTGCTCAATCGTGCACGACTGGTCTGGAATGTCGGCGTGCCCATTGAAACGATCGGGATGGATATGATGCGAGAATGCAGGGAGAGCGATTATCTTGAGCGATCGATCACACTGATACGGGAGGAACGGGAGTATCTCGAAAGGGAATTGGTTGATCGTGGACTTTCCCCGCACGAGAGCAGTGTCAATTTCATTCTTGTGGATATCAGTTATGCATGCATGGATTCACGCACGATGGTTGCGGGGATGCTCGATCGCGGGATTCTGGTTCGGGACTGTTCAATGTTTCGGAATCTGGATGAACGCCACATCAGGATAGCTGTCAGGAATAGGGCTGAGAATCAGCGTCTGATGCGGGCGCTCGATTCGGTGATCGGATAAGTGGGACTTTCCATCAGTTTCTGGTAAGCAAACGCTTCCCGCCGGTTGCATAGCCCGCAGATGCGATACCGATACTGATGCTTGTGCATTTTGCAGTCAGTGTTTATCAGCGGTTCTTTATATTTTTCAACTGTCCGGAATAATTAAACAGTCCATGATGGATGAGAATCCACAAGCTTTATGACCCTGTAGACAAATGGCATACCGCGCATGGTGCTCTGGCAGCAGTCCCTATAGTCTCAAGAGAGTGATATAAAGATCGCTTATTGCACTTACGGACGCCACCGTGACTCGGCGTGCCATGGTATGTGTCTCGCGGAGGCGTACACCAGTGAGCAGAATCGTGCAAAAAGAGAGCAAAATGCCACTGCATTGGATCTGTACACAGGGAGGTAAACACTATGAAGATGAGATCGAATATCTGGAAATTCTGTATGGTCTTTGGAATTGTGGCAATTGTTCTGCTGCAATTTGCAAGTTTGGTATCAGCACTGCCCGATAATTCGGAAAAATCGAAAATCGAGTCCGCTCTTGTTCTGGAGATTGCCGAGAGACCGAATGACAAAATAGGAGTTATAATAGCGCTGGAAGAGCAAGATACGGAACCATTGGCGAAATTTGATGTGGGAAAGGCAAAGTCAGCAGCAGTCAAATCCCAGAAGTCAGTTTCAAAATCGCTGGATGGAATGCAAGCAGAGAATGTTGCACATCACTGGATCATAAACGCAGTATCCGCAAAGGTTCCTGCGTGTATGATAAGCGAGATTGCCGCGCGCGAGGACGTAAAGGAGGTCTGGCTGGATAAGAGGATCAGACTCATCGAACCGGTGGATGGTAATTCCGCCGCATCCGACTGCACCGACCGGCTATACCTCGGACATAGTCGTATACCCCCTTACGATGGTTACCTGTTGGAATGGCATGAGACTGCGTATGGTGCTTATATGGATATGGAGCTATGTGATGACAACGAGAGTTTCGATTGGGGCGATTACTATCTCAACGGAGACATCACCGGAACCGATTACAGCTACGGGATATACTTTGCGAGCAACTCCTCCACAACCTTTAAAATAGAGATTATGATCAACGGAACCACTGTCGCAACCTTCCCTGATCTGACCGTCACAGGGGGGGAGTTTGACTATATGCCGTTTTCAGCGGAGATTACGGGTATAGATCCAGCCACATCCATGGGGGATGAGGTGATCCTCAGGATTACGAAGATCTCCGGTGATATCGGCTGGATAATATCTGGCACGGATTATACCTCCAACATCACAATCCCGTGCATCGGCGACTATGGCGACGCCAGCATAAATGCGCCCGCGATGTGGGATATGGGATACCAGGGCGGTGGTGTTACGATCGCAATCATCGATACCGGTATCGATTCCACCCACCCGGATCTGGTCGGGAAGATCGTCTCAGAATCTGATTTTACAGACGACGGCACAACAGATGACCTGGGCGGGCACGGGACGCATTGTGCAGGAATTGCTGCGGGCAGACGTAATGCGGCAACGGGCATTGCCGGAGTTGCGCCGGAAGCATCGCTTATAAATGCCAAAGTCTTGAATGAAACCGGCTCTGGAGACATGTCATGGATTATCAAAGGAATTGAGTACGCAATAGAAAATAACGCAGATATACTGAGCATAAGCCTCGGAGGATGGCAGGAAGATGGT
>DAWR01000195.1:6207-9387 GCA_002506015.1 Candidatus Methanogasteraceae archaeon UBA261
TGATTTCAGTTCAAGGGGTCCTGCGGGCGACGGACGGGTAGCAATCGATCTTGCGGCACCAGGGGATGAGATAATTGCTCCGAACGCATTCTGGGAGGATTATGAGGATTATACCGTCCTCAGCGGAACATCGATGTCCTGTCCGCATGTAGCGGGGGCAGCCGCGTTGTTGTTGCAGGCAATTCCTGGATTAACACCACAAAAACTGCAAAGAGCACTGAAGAACGGTGCAGACCCAATTATCAGCAGCAGTGGCAATGGCAGTGGCGCCAGAGTTGTGTACTGCGCCTTTGACATGGATGACATCGACAACAACGCCACGCAGCGGCAGTTGATAGAGAACATGGAGAACTGGCTCAGGGTGGCGAAAAACCCGACAGAATCCGTTCTGATAATCGATGATGAGAATTATCTTGGTTCAGATGACGATTTTAGCGTGGAGGTCTTTGAGTCGGTCTTCAAAGAGATCGGATACGATGTAACGATCGAGGAGTCTGATGAGACTCTATATACGGAATGGGGTGATTATGACATCGTTGTCTGGAGTTGCGGGGAAGACCCGACTCCAATAAGAGATCCCGTGTACAAGCAGATGCTTCTCGATTATGTGGACTGTGGCGGGCATCTGATACTCGAGAGCGGGTACATCGCATCATGGATCAACCAGTACGGGGACCAGATCGTGGACCGCGAGCTCCGTAAAAATGTGCTTCACGCAATGAAAGGGTGGGCATACAGCGATGTTGGTGATCTGAGACTGAACACCGGACACCCCATAGCAACCACACCAAACCTTCTTCCGGAGACTATAAACTTCACTGCAACCGAGCCTGGTGACGACTCCGGGGATGCGAACGCGGTCAGGATCCTGCCGGATGCCGTGGGTGTCTACAACTGGTCAAGTGTTGCCTATGGAGGCATTCCAAACGAGAACCTGACGCGCACGGCATACGGGCTGATAGTGTACGAAGCAGACGAAGAGGATTGCGGAGGATGTGGTGCCGATGTCCGGGAACAGGGTTCCGGAAGGCTGGATGTGAAGGATTCCTACGATGCGCTGACAGATGGTACAATCGTCGATTCCGAGTGGTTTGTCGGGAGAGTGCAGCCGGGAAGCTACACGAAGACGTTTACGGTTACAAATAACAATCCCGGCGTAAAAACCGTGGATATAACCGGATCAACAGGCGATGCCGGTGACTGGATGACCCTGCCCGCGAGTCTGACGGTTCCGGCAGGAGGGACTGCAAGCTTCGATGCGGTGATGGATCTTCCCGATGGAACAGTTGGCGCATACAAAGGCAGCATTCGGGTAAATGACGGGACAGAGGACGTTCTGATCCCTGTCTCTCTGAATGTGATATGGGATTACACCAAAACCCCACAGATTACCGGAATTCTCGATGAGGATTGGCAGTACGACACAACATCGATATCGGGTGGTGGAGACTGGGTCTATTACACATTCAATCTCCCTGACGTTTCTGTACTGAATCTCAGTCTGGACTGGACAGACACGTGGAATGACGTGGATATGATCCTGTTTGATCCGGATAAAATGCCCCTGATCGATCCAGGGTGCGATGATCCCACAACGAAGCCCGAAACGATCGTTGTTTACGATCCATTGGCTGGTAACTGGACAGTTGCCATAAATGCATACTGGCTCGAGGTCACTCCTGAAACATTCAGACTGACGCTTGAAACATCAACAATACAGCCCCTTCGCGGCGATGTGAACCGCGACGGCACGGTTACGCCAGAGGATGCCGCAATTGCGCTCGATATGGCGGTCAGTTGCAGATGGGACAACGTTGCGGACATGAACGGTGATGGGCAGGTCACCTCACTTGACGCACTCATGATCCTGCAGATTGCAGCAGGGGATGCGGATTCGTAGCCGCAGTTGTGTCACAGATTCGGTATTCGCTGACATACGCGGCATGAAAACACGTTCCGCTCTCCAGGCGTTACCTTCATTATCCGGCAAAGCGATTTCAGACCGATCGTTTAGGGAGTCATAATGAAGATAGCAATCACAGGCAAAGGCGGCGTCGGGAAAACAACTCTTGCGGGCACACTCGCCCGGTTATTCGCAGAGGATGGCTTCGCAGTCCTCGCAATTGACGCAGACCCGGATATGAACCTTGCGTCCGCAATTGGCATAGAAAACCCGCCCGCCCCGCTCGCCGAGCAGAAGAAGTTGATCGAGGAGCGGGCTGGCACCGGTGTGAGTGGCGTATTCAAGCTGAACCCGAAGGTGGACGACATCGTCGAGCGGTTCGGCGTAACCGAGCGCGGGGTTTCCATGCTCACGATGGGGACCGTTGACACAGGCGGATCCGGATGCATGTGCCCTGCGTCATCGCTTCTGCGTGCGTTGCTGCGCCACGTGCTGCTCCGGGAAGAGAGCATCGTGATTATTGACATGGAGGCTGGAATCGAGCATCTCGGGCGCGGAACCGCTCGCGGGGTCGATCTGATGATCGTTGTGGTCGAGCCCGGCGCAAGATCAATCGAGACCGCGGCACGGATACGGAAGCTGAGTAGCGAGATCGGGATAAAGCGGCTGGTAGCCGTTGTAAACAGGGCGGACGAACGCAGTTCCGGCGCAATCGGTGAACGTCTGGACGAACTAGGAATTCCTGTCATCGGCACAATCCCGTACGATGCGGGTCTGGTGCAGGCGGATATCGATGGGAAGGCGCCGTTTGACGCGGGTTGTGACGCTGTTTCTGCGATCGGGCGAGTGAAGGATGCGATTGCGTGCGGCGTGTGATTCATGTCTGCGATTCGTAATTGCACCGATACAAACATTTATGTAACGGCGATTGAAATCGATGGTGGTGATTAACTATGGTAAAGATGCCGCCAGATGTACAGGAAGCCATAAGCAAACAAAGTCCGGTTCCGGTCGCAACCGCTGATTCCGGAGGCAAGCCAAACGTGGTCTTTGTTGGGTTTTTGAGAATCGTGGATGATGAGACGATCCAGATCGCAGACAATTTCTTTGACAAGACTGCAGCAAACCTGGGAGAGAACCCGCAGGTCTCAATCGTTGTGTATGACGGCGAGAAGAAGAAGTCGTTCCAGATCAAGGGCAGCGTTGAGATTATGACCGAGGGTTCGGTGTATGATGACGTTGTGGCGTGGGTGCATGCCAAGAGCAAAGCGCTGCCA
>DAWR01000127.1:0-4291 GCA_002506015.1 Candidatus Methanogasteraceae archaeon UBA261
TATAAATATCTTTCGCAGGTCAATATCCTGATATAAAATTCCATCATCCAACGTCAGCAAATCACAAAACCTTATCGGATTGTAAAACGAATAATTTTCCGAATATCGTGTGGAATGAGCCTTGATTCGGTTCCGGTCATCTTCTGAGATTCGAGTCTTTTTGCAGAATTTTTTAGAGCCAATGCCGCTTTGCCACAGCATTCTTTCATCTGCTTATAAGTGGCGCTGAGTGAGCCGGGATTGGATGTGGTGTGATGCAGGAGGAATTGTGGTGAATCACTTAATCTATGATGCGACGTATATTGTACATCTCACCCACCTTACTCTGGGCGTGTGGCCTAGCCAGGATATGGCGGCAGCCTCCTAAGCTGCAAGTCAGGGGTTCGAATCCCCTCACGTCCGTTTGCGGTACCTGCGCAATAACGTGCAGCAGGAACCACACGATTTCTGTGTTAATCTTGTATAATCTCGTGGTTTTATACGCGGATATCCACACAATATTGAGTAAGTACAGTTTACGCAGAGAATGGGAGTTTTTATGACTGAAATCATCGTGTACACAACCGAGACCTGCCCGAAATGCAGAGACCGGGAGGCAGATGCGTTATCACCCTGGTTGCTCAACATAACTTGCGCGCAGCCAAGTATCCGGAATGTGTGTTCAGCTCACATCGAAATGATATATGCTATTAGTTAGGGGTTTTAGGTGGGCGGCATGGATTCATTCACAATTGAGAATTATATTTTGAACAAATTTAGAATTATATACACAATAGACCCCAATGAAAAAAACAGTCACAATCGAAGCTATCAAACACAAAAACTATATTTAGATTCCGAGTTCCTGCGCGAGTTCCTCGAAATCCATAACCATGACATCATCTTTTTTACCTTCTTCGATCTGCGCCATGAAGTCTGTATCAGATAACACCTCTATCGTCCGCACCATTGACTCGAATTCATCCGTGGAAATGGTTATCCATCCGGTTTCGTGTCGCTCGTGCGCTTCATGCATCTCACATATATGTGTCGCAGTACTGGACATTTAGATCACCTGACCACCCAAATATAGCATAATATTTATGGCGTTGTCAATGTATAAGTAATTGGGTTAAACGAACCGCATGGTTAATTCATGGTCGGGCACATATACAGTTACACCCCGTGTTTGAAGACCGTCGCATCCATTTGCAGGGTAAGGAAGTTTTTATGACCGAAATCATCGTGTACACAACCGAGACCTGCCCAAAATGCAGGAAGCTGAAGGAATACCTGAAATCGATATCAGTCGAATATACAGTGGCGGATATGTCCACGCCGGAATCACTTACCGAACTGCGCGTAAACGGTGTCTTCACGATGATGGCGCCTGTTTTGCAGGTCAATGATTCGTTTCTGACTCTTGACGAGATGTTTGATGGGGACATGATAAAAAAGGATGTAATCAATGATCTGACAGGGAGCGCGTCATGAAACGGCAGAGATATCCGCATGACACCGTGCAGAAGACGCTTGACTGCAAGAGCGTGCCGCGCATGCCCAGGGTCCGGACAACGGACGGGCACCTGATGGACTGGGACCGAGGTGCGATCGTAGCCCAGCTCGTAAAGGAGACGAAGCTCTCCAGGGAGTTTTACGGAATCGACCCGATAACCGAGGAAGAGGCAAAACAGGTCGCAGCAGAGGTGGAGAAGCGTATCAAGAAGATCGGCATCACCCACCTCTCAGGACCGCTCGTGCGCGAGCTCACAAACGTAATTCTTCTCGAGCGCGGGCATCTTGAGTGGAGAAACATCGCAACAAGGGTTGGTACCCCGGTCTACGACGCGCACCAGATCGATGTGGGGTCAGGTTTTGAGGCGAATGAGAACGCGAATCTCCAGGATAACGCAGAGACCAGTCACAAGAAAAAAGCTGATAAAATATCCAAAGAGCAATATCTGCTGCTTCTGCCCCCAAAACTCGCTGATTACCATCTGAACGGCGATATTCACATCCACGACCTCGAGTACTTCGGAACCCGCAGCTTCTGCATGGACTGGGACCTCAGGTACTTCTTCTACTACGGGCTGATGCCTGACGGGAGTGGCACAAAGTCAAGCGTTGCGGGTCCTGCAAAGAAGCCAGAGGTTGCGATTCTCCATGCGGTGAAGGCTCTAGGGAGTGCTCAGACGAACTTCGCTGGAGGTCAGGGGTTCTACAACTTCCTGACATTTCTCGCACCGTATATTGAGGGGATGAGCTACGAGGAGATCGAACAGCTGATGCAGATGTTCGTATACGAGATGACACAGATGATGGTTGCAAGAGGCGGACAGCTCGTCTTTTCGTCAGTCCAGTTAGCTCCGGGCGTTCCGAAGCTCTGGAGGGACAAACCGATCGTATACAAGGGAAAAATCTGGAATGGTGATTCCGATCAGGCACCGCTCCGCACTTATGGCGAGTTCGAGCGGGAGGTCAGGCTTTCGTTCAAGGCGCTGATGAACGTGATGCTCGAAGGAGACTACTGGGGCAAGCCGTTCAACTTCCCGAAGCCAGAGATATCAATAGAACCTGATTTCATGAAGGAAGACGAGGAATTCAATAAAGAAAACCCCGATCTTCTAACGTATGCCGGTTTATACGACCTCACATTTGAACTTTCTGCAAAATTCGGAGCTCCGTACTTTGATAACCAGATACCGGAGTATCGAGGGGCTGGAGAAGGAATAAGCTGCTATCAATGCTGTGCTTATAATTTCTCTTCAAATGCGGATACCGATTCCGATTTCGATGACAAACTGATCTTTGCGGACGGAAAACACTTCTCGATGGGCGCGTGGCAGGTGATCTCAATAAACTGCCCGAGAGCCGCGTACCGCGCGAATCACGACGATTCCGCACTATTCGATGAGTTGAAACACCTGATGGACATCGCAGTGAAACTCTTCAAGATCAAGAGGGCGTGGATGCAGCAGATCATCGAGCGCGGGCGGATGCCGTTTGCGACCCAGCGCCCGAAGGACCCGATCACTGGGGAGTACGGTTGTCAGGCGGTCGATATCGAGGGGCTCGTCTATGAGGTCGGCGTCGTTGGCATCAACGAGATGGTACAGTACCACATCGGGCACCAGATGCATGAGTCAAAGGATGCGTGGAAGCTTGCGATCAGGGCGATGACCGAGATGGAGTTATACTCAAAACAGCTGAGCGAAGAGCACGGCATCACGATCGCGCTTGCGAGAACACCTGCAGAGACGACGACCGGGCGGTTTGCGGTATCAGACATCCTGCATCGTGAGTACTCAAAATGCGCAAAAACCGTGGTCAAAGGCGACCTCGACGGGGCGCTTGCGCATATCCACGAGACAAGAGACCTTCCGATTTATTATACCAATGGAACGCACGTCCCGCCGGGCGCAGACGTCTCACTTGCAGAACGAATAAGTATCGAGCACGTCTTCTTCCCGATCGTGGACGGTGGAAACATCATGCACATCTTCATGGGTGAGAGCATGCCGGACACAGTTGGGCTCAGGGACTTTGCGATGCATATCGCGAAGAACACGCAGACCGGCTACTTCGCATTCACACGCGACATGACGATCTGTGTTGACTGTAACCACATGGACGCGGGGCTCAAAGATGAGTGTTCGAACTGCGGATCAACGAATGTGGAGCAGCTATCGCGAGTTACCGGGTACCTTCAGGCGGTATCCGGCTGGAACGCTGCAAAGAAGCAGGAACTCGAGGACCGGAAGCGCTACGGTGGCAGGGATATGGTGTGATTCTCGGTTTAGTCCCGGTACATCTCAGGTCATGGCGTTCTCATAGACAGCCATGGGCACGACGTCGATCTGACACCCCCGAGTTACTAATATATATTAAAATATAAGTATTTTTATAACTGAACCAATCATTATTGAATAGGTGACATTGATCATCGTCCCTGCAAGGAAGAATAAGGAGTTCTTAGCATGTCCTCTCTACGAACTATGGTTTTCGCGGCAAATATCACGGATACTGCGGTATAGGCTTCCTGAATCATGAATGTGAGTCTCAGCAGATTTTCGCACTTTCCAATGATAAAACCGGTGTCACGCGCTTCCTTTCCAATTTTTTGGCTTATGGGCACCCCGATACCCGGGACATGATGCAATTCACCACCATCCCGCTTGTAGCAAGCAGAAAAATATATCCGGTTATCAGGATGACTGTTTCAATAAGATTCATCTTTCCGATCATCATTATTTCCTGTTCTCTTGCATTTGTGAATACTTGTGCAGCGCAAAACTTAAATTCTCTTCGATCT
>DAWR01000127.1:4329-7245 GCA_002506015.1 Candidatus Methanogasteraceae archaeon UBA261
GTTATCCCAAAGTTTTCTGCCACTTCGGATTGGTTCATAGCTCGTTCATAGTCCACAACCACCTGATGCTGCCGTATAGACCAATTTATCTTCATTAACAAAATTGAATTGATCTGACCGGCTACCATAGTATCGATAATTTTATCGTTGGCAGAGATATCACAGATCAGCCTCGAGCTTTTGAGCTTGTATATCATGTCTGATGCTTTATGAAACGCCGGACCATCCATTTTTGTTACGTCTCTCGTCGCAACAGCGGTATCGATATAATCGAATACCAGCACAAAGCGCATCAGATTTGGGTAAATTTCCTCCAGTATCGTGGTGATGATCCCATAAGTCCTTGACATACTCGTTAGAACACCCCCTATCTCGTCTATCCCCTTTAAAATCTTGAAATCCGCATAAATGTCCTCGGAATACAGCGTGTTTACTATTCGGCAGGTTTTTTCGATCCTCCTTTGAAAATCGTCTCGATCTGTTATTCGGCGGGAGTGAATGACATCACCCAATACCACATAGAACCTTAACTCCGAATGAATAGGAGATAGCCTATTGTGAAAAACAGAAATTTGAACTTGATTCGACATTTAAAGCAGTTACAGCTGGTTTCTATGACACTAACATATTCCCTATATTGGGGCGTAGGAGCAGACGAAGATATCTGCCCTATTTAGTGTTTGATCAGCAAAATGCGAGATATTATAGTGTATTTGGTGAGACATGCCCCCTAAGTGATACGGAGCTAAGGATAGAACTTCTGTTTCACACTTTGCAATATGTCGGCAATCGCATATAAAAACAACCTTTGTTGGTTGTATCCCGTACTACAACTGTAATAGTTGTATCCAATGATACAACTGTACTGGTTGTAACTGGTATCTGTGTCGAAGATATTGTCAGGAGTCGGTATAGCCATACGGCATTTTGGAGGTGAATACTAATAAAAGAGAGCAGAAATTACTGCTTGCCAGCAGACCGAGCATGCACAAATCCCCTCACCGTCTCGCAATCACAGCGAGGTGATCCCTGTACTGCGGCAGCTTAACAGTCTTCAGAACAGAAACGCCTTCTCGCAGTTCTTCCACCTCTTTTTCGAATGTCGCTCTCGTATCAGCGGTTGAATCGATGCTCCGTGACTTGATCATGAAAATCAGGTATCCGCCTTCCTTCAAAAAGCATTCCACGTTCTTCAAGGCGATTTCTGCCTGATTGCGCTGTGCAATGTCCTGGTATATGACGTCCACGTCGTCCACGAGATGTGCGTATCGTTCAGGGTGATTCGCATCCGCAAAGATCGGGATCATGTTTGAACGCCCTTCGCATGCCAGAATAAGTTTTTTCATCTCTCCTGGTGCAAAGTCGAGCGCGTACACAAGCCCCTTGTGAGCGATGTCTGATACGTGACTCGCTGTGCTGCCAGCCGCCGCGCCGAGATACAGTACCAGCGAAGTATCCTCAATCGGCGGCAGGTAACCCGTCAGAATCAGTGCGGCGAGCTTGCTGTGATGCGGATCCCATGTGCAATATCCCCCCGTGGTCCCGATGGTTGCAAGTTTCGCGGCTCCTTTGCGCCGGTACACACCGCAACCGATCTCAGCGAAATCCATGCCCCCACCCCGACCCTGATCGATATCCATATCCATGTCCATATCCGTGCCAGCACCGGTTCACACTGTTGCTCACAGCAGCTCTCTGACCGGACCTATAATGGAATTGATGTATCCGGCGGCTGTTTTCTTCAGGTCCATCGGGTGCAGACCCCCATTTGCAAAATCGTTCGTAAGTTCAGCATAAGTTTCGTAACTGACGTCGCCGCCGAACTTTGACGATCTCTTGACCTCAATTTCGCCAAATCTCGGGAAGATGTGGTATCTGAAGAGGTCGATTACCGGATTGTCATCTATTATCCCCTGCGGACAGAATGCACTCTTGACCTTCTTCTCAACCGACTTCTCATCATCATCCACAGAAATATAATTATTCTCTGATGAGGACATCTTCTCGCCGTTCAGACCAAGAAGAATCGGCGTGTGGATGCATACCGGCGCCCGATGCCCCAGCTTTGGCAACTCCTCGCGTGCAAGCATGTGAATCTTGCGCTGGTCGATTCCCCCCACTGCGAAATCTGCACCGAGAGCCATGATGTCAATAGCCTGCATGAGCGGGTAGATCATCTGGGAGACCATCGGGTGCTCGATGTTTCTGGCAACCTCGCTCATGCTGCGTCGTGCCCGGTTCAGCGTGGTGCTCTGCGCAAGTTTGAGCACATTCAGCATGTAATCAGACTCCAGTTGGAATTCGGATCCAAAGACGAATTTTGCCTTATCTAAGCCGAGCGCGATGAAACATCGTTTGTTGTATTCGGCAAGCTCCCGCACATCCTCAAGCGTGCCTTTTCCATTCAGATATGCGTGCAGGTCTGCGAGTAGCACCGTTACCTTAATTCCGGCGTTCTGAAGATCGATGAGCTTATTCACAGTCAGAACATGACCGAGATGTATCTTTCCACTTGGTTCGTACCCCGCGTATGCAACCCGCGTCTTCTCAGACTCCAGCAGTTCATTCATGTCATCGACAGTCACGATCTCAGTTGTGTTCCGTGTGATCAGTTCATATCGGTCCATCTGTTCACATATTGGACGCGATGATGCTTTTAAAGTTTTCCAGAGGGGTCAGCACTTCCGAAACTATCGAGTTCCGAACATAGCTCCCAGCAACACCACCACCGACATCATTCTCTTTTATGTCGGCACGTACAGTATCCGCACACGGAATCCTTGAAATCGGATGCATCTCCCGTGAATCCTGTTACTTTTGCTTCTATGGAGTACGAAGACGAAGTAGCAGCGTGCAACAGCACATTGGTCGCATCTTCTGCGCTGTATTCTGCGCCTTCGGGTACTTATCAAACTT
>DAWR01000021.1 GCA_002506015.1 Candidatus Methanogasteraceae archaeon UBA261
GGAACCATGTCTTTGTTAGAGACACCGAACGGAAGGAGCTATGGTCAAATATCGTCTGCATTCGTGTGTATCCGGTGGTTGATAAGCTTCCAGGGGATGAGATATGGTTGATCATTCGGATAGATGATGGAGACAAGTCTGTAAAGTACCAATTCTCCAATGCTCCACCTGATACAGGCGTAGAGCGGTTTGCCCAGATGTCATGTAGCAGATACTGGATAGAGCGTGCATTCGAGGATGGAAAAGGGATTGCCGGACTTGCAGATTACCAGGTCCGTGGTTGGACCGGATGGCACCACCACATGGCGCTATCTCTGCTTGCAATGCTCACTCTATTGATGATGGTCCTGGATCTTGGTGAAAAGGCAGAATTATTGACAGTTCAGGATGTGAAAGAGATCCTTCTGGGTAATGCTGCCAAAAAGGGTGATTAAGGAAAGGGAAATCCTGAAAATCATCGAAGAAAAGCATAGGGCGCGATATTCCGCAAGAATGTCGCATCATCGTAGAAATGGTTAACCGGGCAATGCCTTCGGGCAATGCAAAGCGCAAGTGTAATTTCAAAAGCGTCGGAAGCGTCTGTTTCAGCGGTAGCTCTCTGTGTAAGTTTCGGTGAATGGGGGATTGCAGTGTTCGGATACGTAGATTCTTCCATGAACGGTTGGTTATATGTGTGATATGCACTCAAAAGAGTGTAGTGTTGGGGATGAAATGGGGTTGAGGTGGAGGAAATGTTTGTAATGTGACAAAGTCAAGTTATTTGAGAAGGTGAAACAAAACGCATCAATCGATTGGACGATAAAAGAAAGCGTAGGGCAAAATTGAAAGTAATTGTAAAACGGACGTTAGGACAGTATGGTTATCCGCCGGATATGCAGGCTCTCGCAACAGAAACTGTGCTTAAACAGGCGGAATTAATTGCAGATGAAATAATAAAGAGGGGATGACACAATTAAAATCAAGGTATTTTTATTTGAAGAGATGAGAATAATACGGGGTCAAAAGAATGATATATAGCCTTAACTCCGTATCACTTAGGGGGCATGTCTCACCAAATACGCCATAATATCTCGCATTTTGCTGATCAAACACTAAATAGGGCATATATCTTCGTCGGCTCCTACACCCCAATATGGGGAATATGTTAGTGTCATAGAAACCAGCTGTAACTGCTTTAAAGGTCGAATCAAATCCAAATTTCTGTTTTTCGCAATGGGCTATCCCCTATTAATTCGGAGTTAAGGTTAAAAATACATAATACAATGCAGCGACGGATTCTTTGGTGGACTCAAAAAGCAGCATCTGCTTTCCATCGCCGTTTTTCTTGCGCACCGCCTCGAGTATGGTGCGGTCATCGTTGCAGAGCAACAGCAGAGCAAATTTGGGCGAAGGCGACAGTTGAAGCCAGATACGCCCTGTTCTACGCCGCTTTTATCTCGCTTTAAAATAGGTCACATCTATCGCTTCATTTACATATATCTTTTCGATGCAAGCTTGTATCGCCTCTCCGCCGATCCATTCCGAGTGCGCCCCCAAAAGCTCCGGATCGAAGATTCGTTCCCAACTCTCCAAGATATCTTCCTTAAACGGAGAAGCTGGATGCCAATTCTCCCAACTTCCTTTTATTCCTGGCTTTTCAGAGCGTTCGTCTCAGTTCTCACTTTCCCCCTCTGACAAAGACAGATACCAGCAATTGAGTACAGCGTGCCAGGCAACAGAACCCACTATGGTGATCTTGAGCGGACTTGATAGCTTGCGTACCTTCAAAGCAAACTCAACTGCAGCAACTCTGAGAATGCAATTCTTATCCATAATCTTACCACATCCAACTACCAAGCGGCATTTCGCTTAACGCCCCGATCGTATACGATGTTGCCCACATCCCTGCAAGGGAAATCAAAATCATTACAGACAATATCAGGTATATAACGGAGATGTATTACCAATCAATTTGAGGGGATACCTTTACACTACTTTTTGGAGTGGATACCTTTTGATGGTTATTTGTTAGCTTAAATTGGTGTTTACTGACAAAAAGTTTATATACCATCCAAAACAACAACAAAGAATCACAATATCACCAGAGAACTATCAACGAGATCTATCGCGGATCTCGGAGATGTCTTAAGAACGGTGCAAAGAGGCATACAATGAAACAATCTGTAGCAGACACAAAGACACCATCCATAAGGAGGGCGCAATTCACCCCTGACCCCGGAAGTGAGGTCACGCAGCGTAAACAATCATGAAATTAAAGTTTCTGGATGTTGTGTTCATACTCGGTTTTGTGCTCAGCGCTACGACGTATGTTTTAACCATTTACTGCCTGCAAACCGGTTCATTCTATGAATACAATCCGTTGCTTCGTTTTTTCATTACGCTTGGCGATTATGGCGCGGTTCTGTTCTTTAGCATGGTATGGGCGACACTCGCCACCGGCTATTATTATATGCGCAAGCACGAGGTAACGCCTTTCTGGGCATACATCGCATTCATGTCAGGTTTTCTGGGACTGTTTAATTTTATGCATGATCTGCTCGTCGTAGCCACGGTATAGGTGGGTTCCGGTCTGGAGAGTGTTCGCAGTGTCCATATTTCAGGACGTGCCACAAACAACCGGAAAGGCGGATTGGGGTGAGTGTGGGCAGGAGGTTACATTCAGCCCGCCCGCTCTATTTAACCCATTGTAATCGGTCAGATGCCGTCCGCGGTATCATACCCTCCCACGACAAGAATCTGTAGAATCTGTAAAACGATTTTGGACTCTTAAAATTGACCTTTTCGTTAATTTCCATCTCTATTAGTCTTTGACCAGTGGTCACAAAATAATCACACTAACGAGCAAGATACGCATAGATGTGTGGCACATCACCCATATCTGTGATTAAATTGGAATCTATACCATTTAACGCATCTATCTCTTCTTTTTGGACAAATCGCATCCCATGTATCGACCAGATAAACGCAAACAGCCACCCGGCGACGTTCTTCGAATATCTCGATTTTATGTTGTCTGCCAATTCAATGACCAGTTCCGAGTTACTGGTCGCAACGTTCAGATACGTGAGAAAGATATTCGTATCGATATATGTGCTTTAATCAGTCCAGATCTGCCGATACACTTCTTTTCGTGACTCTTTTACAGTCTGCAAGAGTTCACCGTGCGGAATTTTTTGTACCTCTTGCCTCGCTCAACTTTCTCTGTGACACGTCGTGTACCAAAAGCCTCACCGCAGCCCTGATAAACTCGTCACGATCAGCGTAATATCTCCCCTCTATGCTGTGATCGATGAACTCAAACTCCGTCTCCTGAAGTCGTACCATGGCAGTTTGTAATGGCATAAGTATTCTGATATGTGATGTTGTGGCTCTTTGCGATTTTATATGGGTGATACAAGCACCCATTTTGCTAAATGGGGCATCGGTGTAGAAGAGCTATCCGGGAATAAAACATAGAGAATAAAACCACAGAGGTCATAGAGAGTCACAGGGGGATGTAACCTGTTTTAAGATGGGATTTGTGAGTACTGGTCAATAAGAACGCTCTGTGTTCCTCTGTAACCTCTGTGGTTAATTATCTATGGAAAGTAATAAAGAATCTCGTCACCACGACTCACCCCCGGTCGAGTCACCTTGATTTCCAACTATCCACGCGAAATAGCGAAGAGCCTGATGTGTTGTGCACATCAAACTTTTGATGCACAAAACAGTGGAAAACTGTCCGGCGGTGTGCGGCAACGTGGCATTACAAGCGCTCATCAACAAGCACAAGCCAAAGATTCTCTTGTGCGGATGAACCGACCCGAACCGTATCCCCTCGACGCGGATATCGGGACCCGGGCGATCCATGCTATGAGCATCGATCGCCCTTGTGTTCATGGTCGGATTGCCCATTACACTTTTTCGTAGAATTGCAAACAGCGATCAGCACTATTTCCCGATTGCCGTCAGCACAGCGTCGGGGTCGAGTGAATACTGCTGAACGATCTGAGATATCTCCTTGTAGTCGTTAATACCCCTTTCAGCCATATACTCAAGGATCTCCTTGCGATCGGATAGTGCCTCTGTCAGTTGTTTCTTTGTCCAGCCGCGCTCATCCATGATCAGGTCCAGCACGTACGAGTTGCCTGAGTACTCGAACGTGTCGTTCGCGGGATTCCATGTGTACAGGTCATTGATCCTCACGCCGCCTGTTCTCTGGTCGAGCCCTGTGATCTCAAGAAGCGTCTTCGTCCTTCTGACGCGCTCGCTTCCGATATATGTCTGCATCTGGATACATACGATGTTTAGCGCCTGAAGCATGGCATGCGGCACGTTGATTGGCTCGCCCTGCAGCCGGTTTAAGAGGGTCTCGATGTCCGAGGCGTGCATCGTTGAGTAGGTGGTGTGTCCTGTGGACATCGCCTGAAAAAGAGTGAGTGCTTCTGCGCCGCGCACCTCACCTACAAGGATGTACTCGGGACGCTGCCTGAGTGCGGCTTTGAGTAGTTCGAACATGCTGATCTCGCCCACGCCCTCATGAGCGATGATCGCTTCTCGGGTTACGCCTGCGATCCAGTTCTCGTGGTGCAGGGTCAGTTCCCTTGTGTCCTCGATTGAGACGACCTTTGCTATCGGCGGTATGAACATGGAGACTGCGTTTAATGCGGAGGTCTTTCCGGATGCTGTGCCGCCTGCAAGGATCATGCTCTTGTTGTTTTCGATTGCGAGCCACAGGTACGCGAGCATCTCGCTTGAACACGTCTTGAAGTTGAGCATGTCAATAGGGGTGAACGGGTCTTCCTTGAACCGCCGAATCGTAAATGAGCTGCCACGGGTTGTCACTTCCTTGCCAAGCGTTGCCTGAAGTCGGGACCCGTCCGGAAGCGTTGCGTTTACCATTGGACTGCCTATCGAGATGTGTTTGCCGCCCCGCTGCGCGAGCTGGATCACAAATGAGTTCAGATATTCTTCGCCGAACGTCACATTCGTCTCGATGTTTTTATGCACGTTATGATATATGAATACGGGGACGCCAATGCCGTCACATGATATGTCCTCAATATGCGGATCATTGAGCATCGCATCCAGCTTCCCATAACCTACGTAATTTCTCTCAAGAAAATGAAGGATCTTGTGCACGGAACGCGGTTTCAGGTCTATTGAGTAATAACCAAGTAGTTCCAGAGCTTTTCTTCGCAAAACGCGGCTTTTGATACTATCGCTATCGGATTGCTCGCCGTTCTGATCATTTTCTTCCACCTGCTTTTCGAACTGTCCACAGACCTGCTTTTCGAACTGTTCAACGTTGTCTGTATCAATCTCACTGATGGCGTCATCGCCACTATCATCACGATCAATGGCAATACCCTCTTTGTCAACACTGATACCACCATCACTGTCGACACTGACACCACCATCAACGCTGCCATAGTCCACATCATCAACCGGTTCGCCAAACTCCTCAGCGACCCGTCCGCCGGTAGTCCCCCCTAAATCGATGTCATCGAGCGTCAGTACGTCGGAGAGATCCTCGTACAACCGTCCGAGCAAACGCATCTCAAACGGTGTCAGTGTGGGTTCAAGCACATGATACACCGGAACCTTCTTCGCGATATCGTATAGAACCTGCACAAGCTCGTAATGCTCATCTATCCAGTATCGGTTGACCTCGGTATAGCCATCAGGGATCCGGTCATCGACAAGATTGCCATGCAACTCCGGATCGTACGCTTCGAGATCATACGCAACCTCCATTGTGTTGATGATCTCTCTTATCTGCCCCATAAGTTCACTACGTCCCATAATTGATAAGTGCACGGTATATGTAAAAAGCTTTTTGTATGTTGCAGACCGATTAATATTGGGAGAGAATTGGTGAATGTGGACGATGGATAATATACGACCCGGCACAATACCGACCGGGGTTATTTCGCTGGACTCAGTACTGAAAGGCGGGTTTCCGACAGGGTCGTTCGTTGTGCTGCTCGGTGAGATCGGCGCCGGGAACAGCGACTTCGCATACACGTCGGTACTATCACTGCTGGAGATGCAACAAAACGGACATCCGTTAGAATCTTTTGAAAACGCCATGGTTCCGGATAAGATATGTTACATTTCACTCACGAGAAATTGGGAAGATGTGCATGACGAGATATCACGGTGCTTCCCAGAGGATTTGTACGAAATATCCAATAGAATAGAATTTAAAGACTTTTCGGAGGAATATTTCAGTAGATCATCGATACCAACCGGGTGGATAAACGAATCCGCAGTATCTTTCGATTCTTTAAAGGAGAGGAGATATGAAAAGGATTTGATTAATGATCTGGTGATATATCTGGATGAGAATGCCCCCAATAGCGTGATTGTTATCGATTCGGTAACCGCGCTCGCTGAGTACTGCGCAAACCCAGGTAATTCCGCGGAGTGGTCTGATGTGATATCCTTCTTCCGCGGTCTCCAGAGAGTATCAAAGAGATGGAACGGGATGGTGTACGCGCTGCTCACAACAGATATTGTTGATGAGCACAAGCAGGAGCAGATCGCAGACTGTGCCGACGGAGTCCTCATATTCGAATGGGATGACTTCGGCGCAGCCAAACGGCAGCGAGTGATGCACGTCAAGAAATTCAGGGGGCTTCTGCCGCAACTTGAGATGGCGAATCTTGTGAAATTCGAGACATCAGTCACAACAGACAACGGTTTTGCAATATCGAAGGTCAAACAGGTTGGGTGGCATGGATGAAGGGTGATGGGTAAGGATGAAACGGGTCAAAATCGGCGTAAAGGGACTGGATGAGAAATTACAGGGCGGACTCCCAGATAACAGCATCACCGCGATCATAGGGACCTTCGGAACCGGAAAGTCCACAATGGGGATGCAATTTCTCAATGAGGGGCTGAAAAACGGCGAGACCGGCATCTTCATCAGCCTCGATGATGACGAAGAGCGCCTGATCGCGACTGCCGTGGAATTTGGATGGGATTTCGAGAGATATGTCGATGAAGGTACGTTGTTGTTGGTGAAACTGAACGCGATCGATATTAAAACATCACTTCTCAGGATACGGAGCGAACTTCCGCGGCTCTTTGAGTCATTCGGTGCAAAACGATGCGTATTTGACTCAATAACTCTCTTTGAGATGCTGTTCGAGAACGAAAACGAACGAAGGATGATCGTATACGATCTTACCCAAATCATGAAAGCCAGCGGGGCAACATCCATAGTCACATCTGAGACTGACAAATCAAACCCGCATGCGTCACGATTCGGGATGATCGAATACGTGACGGACGGCGTCTTGGTTATGAACTACCACCGACGCACAAATGAACGGACGGTTAGATTATCCATTGAGATTACAAAGATGCGGAGAACGAACCACTCACGGGACATCATGACTTATGAGATAAGCAAACACGGAATGGTGATCACCTCATGAGCCGCGATGGGTGCTGCAGGATGTTTTCTGACAATAGTGCAATCTCGACCGTTGTGAGCTTTATACTGATCCTCGGACTACTCGTAACGGTCATAGCGTTTGTCAAGGTGCAATATGTCCCGTCATGGACAGAGGATTTTGAGGCGCGGCATGCGCGTGATGTCTTTATTGATTTTTCATCGATTCCGGGCAACATCGATGACCTCGCGCTTGCCAACGGCAGCATTACTGTGAGCCAGAACCGAATCAAGCTTGGCAGCGGCGGAACCCCGATCGTGGCTCCGGGGGGGTCGTATGGCACGCTTGGTGTTGTGCCGGAGGAAGGGAGCTTTACTGTGACCGCGGATGTCTGGAATGTGAATATCATGGAGAACGGTACAATCGGCAATCTCGCAGCGGGGGGTGCGAATATCACCAACGTATCCAGTGTGTCGGCGTTCGATCTTTGTTATTGGGTAGATATAAGTCATAGTGAACAAAACCCAAGCGGAGAAGGCGTATCTGTCAATATTACAAACCAGAGTGGGGCGAGACCTTATTTTTCTGATTGGGCTATACGAAACATGACCACCTGGAACAGCGACGGTGATAAAATACTCGATGGGCTATGCATAGACGATGGCACTGAATATGGGAGGTCCATAAAAATAGACCTTCTGAATCCACGTTACGGATTCTGCAAGGTCTTGAGCGATGCGGACGTCCCGTACAATCTCACGATAACGAATACCACCAACATAAGCGGCTGGTATTACATAAAATACAACGAATACAACAAAACCCTGGAGTCGTACACAGAGACCACAAACGGCACCATGTTGTACGAGTCAAGGAACCGCCAGTTCATCAACCAGCAGTTCATCTACCAGAACGGCGCAGTATTCCTCTGTCAGCCGCCGAATGTGAGCATGAGGGTCGCACCCGGCATC
>DAWR01000019.1 GCA_002506015.1 Candidatus Methanogasteraceae archaeon UBA261
CCGATGCTTCAATACAGGCGACTGGAAAGGATTCTCCCCAATAAGTCGAGCTAAAATGAAATATGGTTAGCGATCAACTTGGAAATGGGTGGTAATAACTCTTAGTGGTAACTATCTACGTTTCATTGAGATTTGGGTTAATTTACGAATTTTGGGTATTGTTTTCAGTTCTTCGAGGGAAATGCCCGGGATATTTGTCTTATGTATGACTTGTTTTGGTCGTTTTCGACTCGACCAGAAAAAATTAAAAAGTCTCTGCTTTTCCTTTTCACAAATATCTTTCCTTTTAGGGTTTGTTGTATCGTTCAGAACCGAAAAAGTGCCTTTTTTTGTTTTAAAATGGTCTGATTCAAAAAGTCCCATCCCGATAAGAAGTTTTTTAGCAAACCCTTCAAAGGCTTTAGATGCTGGCATTACTAAAGGAGATAACTCTGGAAGAGGGATTTTCGTTAAGCAAAGACACTCCGATGCTACAAACCATTTTTGATCGTGAGGTTCAAGATACTCATAAACAACCCCTATCTTTTCTTTTACGTTATCCACAGCAATCTCTATTAGTTGAGGGGTGTATTTAGCTTCAAAAAGTCCCAAATTATTCTCATCGCTTGATATGAATCGGGCTATCACTTCCTTGTCTGATGGATTGGCAATTCTTTCGATCAGGTCACAACTACTATCAAAAAGCTTATCCGTTTTACCTTGAAGCAATAAAGTGCCATTGTTGAACTGCGTCAATGTTAACGAAGAAGCATATCTGGAGATTTTAGCTTTATATTCGATATCGGACTTTGGATTTTCGGTAAATTCCAATCTTGCCCCAAGCGCATCCAACGATTCTTTTATCTTTATCCTGAGTTCAGGTAGCATAACGTCATATCTTGTCACACATGCTCTGATTTCTGCAATCTCAGCTCCAATAAAGGACTGTGGGTTAGCTTCAAAATTTTCTTTTAGCGCCACTACCTCTTCTTTTAAAGGATTCTGTTTCCCTTGAACTACTATCGTACCTGTAGTATATATTATAACTATTGCCCGCTCAGAAAAGTTTGATATCTCAAGTCGTATGTTGTTAGCCTCTTCGGATTGCTGAATTTGATAATTTTTCTCCTCACAGTAACTCCTAAACACTTTTACTATCGCCTCAATATCTGGATGTGATTTGGACATATTAGACCACCAGTAAAATTGTTATTTTGAAGATATTCATTTTGAGTCTTATTAACCTTAGCTCCGTATCACTTAGGGGGCATGTCTCACCAAATACACTATAATATCTCGCATTTTGCTGATCAAACACTAAATAGGGCAGATATCTTCGTCTGCTCCTACGCCCCAATATAGGGAATATGTTAGTGTCATAGAAACCAGCTGTAACTGCTTTAAATGTCGAATCAAGTTCAAATTTCTGTTTTTCACAATAGGCTATCTCCTATTCATTCGGAGTTAAGGTTATTAACTATTCCGACATGAAAATCTACCCATCAGTCACCATACTCCATATCTAAGCCCAGAGCTGGGTTTGACGCCCTATACTACTACTTGCAATCCCATAAGCACATGCGAAATGCATACATCCTCATCACGTCGATTGCGGACAAAACCGCTCGAGCCCGAGCAACTCCGCAACCCCCGCACCCCTCCAGAAACTCGAGCAGATCCAGACCGCACTCAGCAGGACCCTTGTCCTTGCAGTGAACGCTCCCCTCGATCACCCCAAGATGCCGCATCACTGATCTGATGCCCTTTTGAGAGAGGCCAGTTCTTGATGTTTCCCAGTCCCTCGAAGGGAACATGTTACCGGTAATGGATTCTCATCACAGTTTCCTCCTTTCAATACTCAATCGTGGACAGAACTTCTGAAGGGGTTTTCGCCAGAATCGCTCAGGTCGTCCGGGGACTCCTGCGCAGCGAAAAGAACGGACTTTTCGCGTCCCTGTGGGGGTTTTTGGGCGCCAGCCTTCCGCCGTTTGGGGCTGTCGTCTCGTGGCTGGGTGCGGTCTGGTGCATGAGTCGGGTATTTGCGGTTCCGGTCCGTATGATGTGGCTTTAAGTGTTTGCGAAAATCTGTTGTGGTGCTACTTGCCATCCGGTGATTGCAATTTCAGTTGTACCCAAATTGGGGACAACTCAAGCTGTGTGGATGCCCGGTCTTGACGTTGTCCCGGTACTGTCCGGGCATCGGGCGGTCTGCCAATGCGGAGGCTTACGGCATGACCACGCAATAAATTGTGAGGCATCTATGCGTTTTAGGGATTGTTCCTATGGCATCATTTTGAGGTTGGATTTTGTAAGTTCAAATCGGCGCCTATGATTGAGCATATCACAAAATAACCATTTTCGCACCCTTATGGGCTCCACTATGTCAGTCATATTGTAGTGTAACGTATCCGGCTATGTACCACTACAGCTTTGCGACAGGAAAACCCATATCCAACGCACAAAAGTAGAATGAGACACTGTAATGGGATTTTAGTCGCCAAACCCTTCACTTAAGTGCAGAGCCTGCACGTCGTGCCCCTCGCGTTCGACTTACCTTCGGCGAGACAACTATATGATCAGTCAAGAGTGAAACCGTATGTAGATTATGGTGGGGTTCTCTGCACTCCATGCACACTAACCCGAAACGTAATTCCACATAAAGCTTATGGATTATCTTAGTACATGAGTTTCGGAGATTTGGATTTCATGACCAACTTAAATGTCACAAAACGCGTTACACCTCAAACGTTACGAAGCGGCCATCAAGATCATGATTCTTCTGACATCTGATGTAGGATCTGTGTAGATTCGATTGTGACATTTAGGATGGTGGAAAATTCAATTTATACGGAAGTCATGTAGTACAAATTTTATAAAATACCAGACTCAACAAAAATACCCCTCACGTCGACCTTGGACAGAACCTCTCGAGACCAAGCAACAGGGCAACCCCCGCGATGCTGATCCCATAAAAGACCGCCTTCGCCCCCGCAACCTCCAGTATCGCCTCAAGCGTCCCGTTAACAACCGTCGTCCCCGTAACAAGCGCCAGATCGCACCACCGCAACACCTCTTCCGCATCCTTGCCGCCATCCAGCACCACAACACCGAACTTCTCCGCCCCAATATTCTCCGGGTCCATATCCAGGATCCTGAGTTCGCATCGTTCAGAACATCGCCGTGCATGAACCGGCTGAAATCCAACCAGTGCAATCCTTGCCCCCCGGTACCCCTCAAGAAACCCGAGCAGATCCAGACCGCACTCATCAGGACCCTTGTCCTTGCAATGAACGCTCCCCTCGATCATCCCGAGATGCCGCATCACCGCATTCAGCGTTGCAACAAAGATCGCTCTTCTGTAGTTGTTGTTAAGTTCCATAGCGAGAACGTCCTGAAGCGTCCCCTCAAAGTCGCCATACATGTCTGTGAACGCCTGACCAAAACATCCGGAAAACTCCGCCTGCATCAGCCGCTCGACGCCTTTCAGTATCGGGAAGTCCTCACCTTCAGGGTTTCCTATAGCCTCTTCTGGAGTCAATGGCTTCGCTCTGATAACCACAGTCTCGTCCAGCAGATCGTTTTCTGCCACAATCCGCTCGAATTTCTCTCTTATCACTGCATACATCTTAAAAAAACCCCGGACATATTCTAAAGAAAAATCCACTGCGTAACTGCCTTTCGTAACAGCTACAGGAATTTATACCACACGTTCATGCTTTCAAGACGCCCTGAAATATTGGTGTTATTCAGTAGCGTCCCACTATATTGATACCTCATCCTCGAGAAGGTGATGTTCATGCCGTACGAAAGTGCCCGAGCAATGGTATACGAGAGTTTCAACCCCTGCCTCCGCATCTCTTCTTCCATCACCGAAAGCAAGAATGTGGCAAGTCCGTTTCTACGATACTCGGGAAGTGTCGCAAAGTCGGTCATCTCGGCGTGACCATCCTCTTTGTACATATCAGATGATGCCAGTGACACGATCTTTTCCCCACATTCCACTGCAAAGTAGACTACATTGCCACCCATGGTTTCACGAAGATAGTCAGGGTCACGAATGGGAAATGGGTATGTCTCAAATATATGGCGATATGCTTCAGCCATCCCTTCAGCATCGTCCGGTCTACAAGTTCGCCATCGCATCTCTT
>DAWR01000089.1:0-2222 GCA_002506015.1 Candidatus Methanogasteraceae archaeon UBA261
CTGTAAACATTGTTTGATACTGTGCAGGGGTGCCGTTCCACCCGGGTGGCGTATTTATTCCGCTTGCATCATTCCAGTATCTTGCAAGATAGTCTGTTGCATCACTAACTCTTTGTGTGGTTAGATCATCTCCCACAAACGCCATCTCGAAGACGAGGTTCCCGGTTTTGAGTATGTTCGCTTCGATCCCGTCACCGGGATAACTGTACCAGGAACCACCATCATTTACGTCACCATCAACATCATCCTGCACGTGATCTATCCATGCAGCTCAACTTTGGGGATTATATTTTANNATCCAATAATCGCCTGCTTGCGCCCCATTTCTTTCCCATTCTTCTCCATTTTCCCGCAATCCTGAAATCCCCTCGCCTTCCAAAACCACTATCGAGCGGCATTATCATCACCCAACCAAAACCCGCTTTTTTCACCTGTGTATGTGTAAGGTTTTCACAAAAAAAGAAGCATTTGTAAGCAATGAACTGCAATATTTCCCTACACATACATCCCCTATAACAATGGCATGGAATATCACGTGGCGCAAGCCACATAAGAAAAAGTATGGCTACCTGAAGAAGTCATATCGGGTAAACGGAAGGGTGAAGACCGAGGAGATCTACATAGGTCCGGATGAAGTTGCGACAAAGATCCTCACTGATCTGGCAACCAGGGAACTGATCGACGAGACCGATATAACTTACAGCGGCGAGACGATCCTCGAAAAAATAGCTGACTCACTGAACTTTGAAGACATTTTAATCGAGTACACTGGGGACGAACGGGCAAGTAAAGCACTTAAAAACGTCATTATCCTGATGACCTTGTTTAAGGAGAGTAAACGAAGACTTTTCCTGAAACGGTTGGATAAGTCGATACTCAAGAACTCTACCGACATAAAATATCTGGAAGAGGTCTATGAGCTCATGGATTTAGTCTACAAGTGCCTCGGAGATATCATGTATGATCTGCTCAAAAATGCCATTAAACAGCACAAGATCAGTCTTAAGTACTTGATGGTGGATGCTACTCGTTTTAAGGTTTATAAGGATGGTGAAACGGGGTTGGTCAGGTTTGGTTACAGCGCGCAGAAGCGAAGAGATATACCACAGGTCAATCTTGTTCTTGGGGTAAATGAGCAGCAGATACCATTTTTCGTTAGTGCACATCCCGGAAATACGCCTGATGTCACTATGTTCGGTGATTTCCTGAAAACGATGCGATCGAAGTATCAGATATTGAACGACAGTGTTGAGCACAAGATCATAATTATGGATCAGGGAAATGTGAACGAAGAGACAATCAGATATTTGCGGTGGCTCATCCGGTATAATTTCCATTTCCTGTCAATGGTCCGATCAAGTAGCGTCGGGCGTTTCACGAAGAATCTGGATAAATCGGAGATGGAACTCATATACACAAGGGAGATCACAAAAAATAAGGAGACAAGAATTTATGGAAAGATGGTAGAAGCAGAAGTTTATGGGCGGGTTTCCCACGTTCTGGTCTGTTACAATCCGGATGTTAAGCGGACAAAAAATAACAGTCTCGACAGAAGGGTGGAAATTGTGAAACAGAAGGTATCATCGCTTAATAAAAAGGGCGGATCACTTGATGGTAAGTGCGATGTGATTAATTCCCTGATAGCAAAACACAGCCTCAAAAGAGCCATGGAGGTTATTAAACATGAGAAAAATGGGGCGATTGAACTTGTTGTGGACGAAGAGGATCTGGATAGTAGACGCGAGAAGTTTGGTTTCTTCGCGTTATTCACACACTGCGATATGACACCTGTTGAGATGATAAAGGTGTACAAGAGCAGAGATCTGGTGGAAAAGGGAATTCAGGAGCTGAATACAGATTTCAGTGTCTGCCCAATACGTCATAAAGCGAAGATCGACGAATTGAAACTCACACAATATTTACAGCATATAGCTATTTCTTTGTTTCCATAGTGCGGGCGATTCTTAAGGGTGGCGAGGTGGAGTACTCGTTTCGTGAATTGCTCTACACGATAAAATCCGGGAGATCTGTGGTCGGCTACTATGAACATGAGCTATGGGCGGAGAAACAACTTCACGTGAATCGCCCGATAAAAATGAGCGATGAGTTGGCCGAAATATTCAGAATCTTGAAAATCGAGGTGCCGCGGTACGATGTGAAGCTAGAACCTTACCCCTACAACGTGGAATAAACGCGAAATTGAGTATGTTTCGAGGGGTCGG
>DAWR01000089.1:2259-4164 GCA_002506015.1 Candidatus Methanogasteraceae archaeon UBA261
TGCAGCTGTTTTTTGGGTTTCCAAAGTTGAGGTCTAAGAGGTATTCAGCAACCTGGATCGCAAAATGTGGAATATGCCCAGGAGTTGGGCTAAGAGGTGACCTCCAAATAAATCCAGGATGTGGATTGCCAGAAAGTACTGACACGGCGAAAGGGCGCGAAACTGGGTGTTCTCTACGAAAAAGAACGTGCTAAAACTTTTTTCAGAAACGAAAACCGTTAGACATGTCGGTCTGAAGCTGGATAAAAATCCGTATCTCGATATAAAGTACTTCAAACCAAGGAAATTCATACAGCAGACTCTGAAATTCACTGGACGATACAAAAATAGGTGGGATGGACTGCACGATGTGTTATGCGCATGAATGCCAGGATTGTATCACTGAAATGTCACGGAAACAGAAACAAACTGCGGTCCGGGTACTGGAAGGGTTATGGGATGCGCAAGCGTGTATGCCGGGAAACTTTCTCGTACCGTTCTGAGACGAGGAGCGGCAGGTAACCGCCTTGTCTGTAGTCTGCGGTTCATACTATTCGATATTGAACATGTTCGTCAGATTGACCATCGCACTTTTGTCAGCAGAACCGCTGGTTGTGGCAAACAATCTTAAGTAATATTGAAGGGATGGTGCTTTATGGTGGATCAGCAAAACCGGACCGCAGTAGATATTGCAACGCTCAGGCACTCAGAGTGCCGTGAGACTGACCCAACAGAATGTGTTAAAACATCCCAATCATGACTGAAAAAAAAGTCCCCTGTGAGATCATAGCGATCAACGAAGGCAAGACTTGGAATAACATAGTGGTAGAGCAGAAGGCGTCAAAGAAGCGGCTCTTCTTTGGCAAGACAAAAAAGGATATGGAGATCAATGTCGGAGACACGGCATACCTCGTGGTAGATGCCATGCAGTCCGAGCTCTCCGAAACACCGCTGCGTGTGACGCTGTATAACAAGGACGGAACGAAGGTCGACTGGACGGTTATACAGCCGAGCCAGTTCAATGTCCTATGATCATGGTCAAACAGCTGCGTTCTCGCCGGAGAGCCCGCTGACGATATCGCCCCGCGTGACAATTCCTACCAGGCGTAAATCGTCAAGCACAGGCAGCCGGTTGATCCGGTGATTCACCATCAGCGTGCTTGCAGCTTCGATCGAATCGCCCGGCGAGATTGTACGCACATGCTTTGTCATGATCGTGCGTATCGGCTTTTCACCGACGTCCGCAAGCGCCCTCTTTGCTTCATCCCATCCGATCAGTTCGCGCAGCGGAATCTCGATTATCTCGAGCGGGCTCGGGAGCCACAGGTTCCTGCTGTGCTCGGGAAGTTCGAGTAATCTCAGTACATCAGACTCTGTAACAATTCCAGCCAGTCGGTCGTCATCCATGACTGGCATGCCACTTATGCCGTGATGCTTCAGCGACGATGCGACCGTCCTGATTGCGTCGTCGATCTGGCAGGTGATGACCTCTTCGTGCATGACATCTCTTACGTTCATGCTGCCGGTATCTGATAGTATGTGATGTATTCCTTTCGGTGCAGGGGGTGAGTCTTTTTTTATTCTGGTCGGTTGAAAAAGATGACGCCAATCCTGTAAACACTGGTACGATTGGATTGGTGAATTTGGTTGTTATACATGACTTTCGAAGATATAGATTTCATCACCAACCTAAATGTCACAAAATGCGTCACATATTAAACTTTACACAGCAATTCCCGTTGCACCTATAAACGCATACGGACGAAGGGTCGATTATCCATACTTTCGTAAACATTTACGTACAATGTTGAGACATAAAAAGGATAATTCCAAATAGTGCTTAGTAAATTTGGAACTCAAAAGAGGGTAGTTCACATGATTAAAACAGAAACAAAACTTCGGGAGCGTCTGAACGTGACGCGCTAT
>DAWR01000009.1:0-1303 GCA_002506015.1 Candidatus Methanogasteraceae archaeon UBA261
AAAGGACATCCCATTTCAATTCACCGAAAGCCACGACCAATCCTCTATCTTTCCATCAATTTATAGCTATAATTTTATACATATACCTACCAAAAGATTTAATAAGTATGAAACACATATATAGTATATATGCCAAAAGTTAATATCCTCATCGATAAGTCACTGGCAAAAGAAGTGGAAAATGGAAAAGTCATCCAGACCTTGCCAGATATCCCGATAAACAGAGTAAGACTCCCGTTATTCACGACTATATCCCCGGTTCAGTGTTCCGTCTGTGGAAGCTCTTTAAAACCCAATGAGAAGTATGATCGTTTCATAATTTCAAGCTACGGCATCATACTGTGCCCGACCACCTACTGGATCTGCTCAAAGTGTGGAAAACATCATGCTGACACGATTGTTGGTGTCACCGGATCTGCAAACTACAGCGACGAGTACATTGAAAAACAGAAGGCGGTACGATACAACGGAAGATGCAGTTCGTGGAACACGCGTATAGTGGGTGAAATATTTACGAAGGGATTAACTGGCACCACAGGAAGGGCGCCTTGCCCAACAACTCTGTGGACTTATGAACAAAAGCAAGGCAGGATATCGGCTCACGAACTGTTAGACCAGGAGATCAACTTTAATGGATCTCTATACATAGATGGTTACTGGGTCCGATCCGGGTGGAGAAACTATATCGAGAGTCAGCTTGGGAAGACATTAACCGATAGCGAGTGGAAAAAGCTCAGATATAAAGTCATTTACGTCGTAGCTACCGAAGATAAAGTCGTATTGGACTTTGAAATAACCAACATAAACCCCAGCTATCTTGAGCTAATACCTCTCCTGGACCGAATCAAAAGCCGAATACCTGAAGGAGAGATACTAAAGATCGTTTCCGATGAAGAAAAGGCGATCATAACTGCAGTAAGCACTGTTTTCCCGGATGCTGTCCACTCGTTCTGTGTGCTTCACCAATTGAAAAATCTCACCAAGAGATACCTTGATGAGTTCGGAAGCATTGAGAACATCCCTTCAAAGGATATGGAATTGTATGAACTCACACAAGAGTTGATACTTGCCGAAACGTCCATCCATTCAGCGATATCTTATCAGGGAATTGTGAAATTGGCTTCGANNATCACGGAAGGTAATCGCGTACGCGAAAGAGATTTACCGGAAGAATCTATTGATGCTGGAGAAAGGATTCACTCCGGAGACCAACAATGTGATGGAACAGCTATTCTCATTGATCGATAATTTTGTCGACCAAGCCAGATCATTTAAAGCCACATACAGTACAGTCAACTTCTTT
>DAWR01000009.1:1489-13736 GCA_002506015.1 Candidatus Methanogasteraceae archaeon UBA261
CCAGAAAAAATTAAAAAGTCTCAGGCAAACCCCTGATAAGCCACGAAGTCATCGTGAACCTCATTGCTGCCACCACTATTAGAAACGGACTTTGTGTGCAATGTAAACTTGATACAAACCAATATCCCATAGGGATCAAGGTACTGGATGAAGAGATGGAACTGGTTAATATCACAAAAGATAAATTTCATGGAGAGTGGAACTACACGGTCAGTCCGCGCAGTGCATGACTTGATACCTTAATTTAATTACGCTTCCTAAGTTGGCAACCTCTTTGTTTCACAGCATTCAAATAAAATGAGAAGATAGGAGTACAACAGATGACAAAATTAAGTTTGTGGAATAAACAAGAAGAAAAGAGTTTTTTCACAAAGATGCTGGAAATAGTTACACCAGATCAGTTATTTTATACTACCAACGATGAAAAGCATCTTGCTTATTGGCCGAAAGGCTATAAAGGAAAGAAATCAACTCTTCAGAGTAGAAATACTTTTATCGGAAGTTATACGGAGAAATGGATAAAAGACTTTATTACGCCGATTTCAGAAGAACTGAATGCATATTCTGTTCATAATATGGTCTGTGATGAGGTGGGGCTCACTAACAAATCCCCTGCAGATGTGGCGATCTGTAAAACCAGAAAAACGGTGCAAAAACCTGAGGATATATTGCTTTTAATAGAAGTTAAAATGTCTGTGATATGGAACTGGGAATATAATCCTGAAGATGGTATCGTAGAGTGTATCGGCGATTACACAACCCACCAAGGAAATCCCGGACTTTTAAGATCAGACAGTATGCTTAAAGCAATAGGCAAAAGTATAAATATACGGGTTTCGGGTTTTCAAGCATCTAAAATCCCAATAATCATCATTTGGTAATACGCCAATTAGCGAGAACTATTATTCAAAGGTCGATCATCTTAAACAAGCGGGTGTTATCCAAGGATTTTATTCTGTAAATCCAAATCCCATTGACAACCCAAGCAATCGAAAAAATATAAAAAACACGCCTGATAATGGATTCTTGCGATTCGATAGTTTTGGCGAATTCAAAAAAGTTATAATGCAACTGCTGCGAAAAGACGGTGAATTTTTCTCTGGAATGAGAACAAAGTCGGAATTAGGAAAGATTATCGAGATCGCAAATCGAGAACCGTCGTATGAGAAAAAAGCAGAAAAATTTCTGGAATTGATGAGAAACGGTGATGAAATTGGTCACTTCTAACAAAAAACGCGGCACAAAAACGAGTTCGTTCGGAACGTCGGGCAGGACGAACCACGATTCTACAGCATTTTATACGAGCAAGCTGTACGAAAGTCTACCGAAGGAAGAGAAGGTCGAATACGTGGAAAACCCGATCCCTCCCGAATCCTTGAACAAAATCCTCCAAAAATCATCCGAATCAATGGATGAACTGCCAGACAACAGCGTTCACCTGATGGTAACCTCGCCGCCGTACAACGTCGGAAAGGAGTATGATGAGAACTTAACACTTGAAAACTACCGCGAATTCCTGAAGCGAGTATGGAGTGAGGTTCAAAGAGTCCTTGTGCCCGGCGGACGCGCCTGCATAAACGTTGCAAATCTCGGCAGGAAGCCATACATCCCGATTCATGCAATGATTGCCGAGGACATGATCGAACTCGGATTTCTGATGCGAGGCGAGGTCATCTGGGATAAGGCGTCCAGCGCAGGTTCATCCACTGCATGGGGGAGCTGGCAGTCCGCTTCAAACCCCACACTTCGGGATGTGCACGAATACATCCTGATCTTCTCCAAAAATACATTCGGGAGGAAGAAACCTCTGAAACGGGAGAACACGGTATCAAGGGATGAATTTCTCGAGCTTACAAAGAGCATCTGGACATTCCCGTCGGAATCTGCAAAGAAAATCGGGCATCCGGCACCGTTCCCGGTGGAACTGCCATATCGGACGATCCAGCTCTATACGTTTGAAGGCGAAGTCGTTCTCGATCCGTTCATGGGAAGCGGGCAGACCGCGATCGCAGCGATAAAGGCGAACCGTAGTTATGTTGGCTACGAAATCGATTTTGAGTATGCGAAGCTCGCAGATAAGCGGGATAAGGAGTTTCGATTGAAATTCAACTCTCCGAAGCTATCTGATTTCGCAGAGACTCAAAAAGAACCCCGCGGATCCGCAATCCCCTCCGCAAGCGCAGTCACCGCCGCGGTCTCTGGCGACGCAAGATAGATGAACCCGCCTGTACCCATCCTTCCTTTGAAGTTGCGGTTGGCTGTCGAGAGACCGACCTCGCCGAGCACGCCCTGATGCGCACCAAGGCACGGTCCGGGAAGGTAGCGGAGCACTACCCACCATGATCTTGGTCGACTGGAAAACTCTGAATCGGAGCTTTTCCGACTCGATATACCCCTACCATCTGACGTTGACAGTCGGTTCTCGGAGGTCTTATGTAGGATGATCTCTGATTTGTTGTGCATGGCGCAAAGGGAACCCCGTCATGATTGTCACACGGCAATGCTTTCGACCGGTCATATACGAAGCATTGGCGTATTCATGCCGAATGTGGTAGTGCGCAATGTACGGGCTATGTACGCATAGTTGCGGGGTTTGAGTGACTTAAATCGTAGAAGACAAAGAAAGGTGAAGATGGTGAAAGGAAAATTCGTGGAAATGTCCATAGAAGTGACTGGCACAAGCCCAACCGGCTTCACGACAATGAGCGGATCTAAGTCAGAAAGCTTCGGTAAGATAATTCATGGAGACTATCAAACCTTAGAATACACACTCAAAGCAACAGTGACCGGGGAGTTTACGTGCGAGCCTGTAACTGCTACTTACAAGGATACTGACGGCAACTCCTATTCTGCTGCGTCGAATTCGGTGAGCATAGAGGTCGGCGGGGGCGGGGAGGTAGAAGTTCTGTTGGGTACTGATTCTGATGGGGACGGATGGAGCGATGAGAAGGGAAGAGAGATAGGTACAAATCCTTACAGCGTTGATTCGGATGGCGATGGGTTGAAAGATCCGGAAGATCCGGACCTTATAGTTTCAGAGAAAAAGACGCCCAGACATGAAGCAGTGTTCGCAATCGCAGGTCTTTTATTAGTGACATATCTTATGGGGTGGCAGAGAACATGAGTGGCGAAATTCGTCAGATATTGGGAACTATTGATAAAAAGTTAGAGGAATTGCTCTTCTTGAAACATGATCTGGATGAATTGAATGAGAGAACAAGGAATATGGAAGAGATGTTGTCTGAATATGTGCTTATATTAAGCGAAGATGAGAAAGCAGATTTAAACGAAGCTATGAAAGAGTATGCTGCAGGCAAAACAACGTCTTTAGAAGATGCTGAAAGGATTCTTGGGTTATGAAGATAGAATTCGGAACAAAAGCCCTGAAGTTTCTATCAAAATTGGAGAAAGGTAGCAAGGAAAGAGTTTTTAAAAGAATAAAGAAACTCGGGAATGATCCGTTTCCTTCGGATGTTAAGAAATTAAAAGGGGAAAAAGATGTTTACAGGATCCGGATTGGAGATTTCAGGGTGCTTTATCGGGTCATTCCGGAAGATGATACAATTCTGGTCTTTAGAGTGGATAAAAGAAGCAGGGTTTATGGGCACTGAAAAGAAGTGAAAATCTCCCGCGGATCCGCGATCTCCCCCGCAAGCGCAGTCACAGCCGCGGTCTCTGGCGATGCAAGATAGATGAACCCGCCTGTGCCCATCCTTCCTTTGAAGTTGCGGTTGGCTGTCGAGAGGCAGACCTCGCCCTCGCCGAGCACGCCCTGATGCGCACCAAGGCACGGACCGCACCCGGGTGGGAGTATCACAGCGCCCGCTGAAAGGAGGGTGCTTGCAACCCCGGTCTCAATTGCCGCCAGAAGCACCGATCTGGATGCGGGCGCAATGATCGTCCGAACAGCGACATGCTTCCCGCGAAGGATCTCCGCAGCCGCGTTCAGGTCATCGAGCCTGCCGTTCGTGCACGATCCGATAAAGACCTGATCAACAGGGGTCCCCAGAACGTCGGTCACAGGATGCACGTTATCCACCGCATGGGGGAGTGCGACCTGCGGCTCAAGATCTGCCACATCAAAGAAGAGTTCGTCAACGTACGTCGCATCAGAGTCGGCATAGACGCAATTGGATTGCTCTTTTGTAAAACCGAACGTCACATCGTCCGGAGGGACGATTCCTGCCTTTGCACCCATCTCAACACCCATGTTGCAGAGTGTCATTCTGCCTGCAATCGAGAGATGATTGATCGTTTCGCCATAATACTCAATCGCCTTGTATGTTGCACCCCCTGCGCCGACTCTGCATATAATATGCAGTGTAACGTCCTTTGCGCTCACCATATCAGGGAACGTGCCGTCCACCGTGATTCTGATCGACTGCGGCACCTTGAACCAGAGCTTTCCCGATGCGAAGACCTCTGCCATCTCGGTTGCACCGATCCCTGTTCCGAACGCTCCGATTGCCCCGTATGTGCATGAGTGCGAGTCTGCGCCGACGATCAGCATTCCGGGGCGTGCGAACCGCTCTGCCATGACTTGGTGACAGATACCCTCACCGATCTCGAACAGGTTGGAGATTCCCTGATTTCGCGCCCACTCCCGTATCATGCGCTGAAGCTCTGATGTGGTCTCCTTGTTTGATGGGATGATGTGATCAAACGGGATCACGATCCGGTCGGGATTCCAGACCCTGTCTGCACCCATTTCTGTGAATGCCTTGACAGCTAGCACGCTCGTTCCGTCGTGCGCCATCGCACAGTCGATATTTGCGAGCACGAAGTCGCCAGCCATGGCATCGGTCTCTGATGCCCGGCTCAGTATCTTTTCGCTGATTGTTGGAATTGCGTCGTCCTCCTCAATTATGTCCTTGATTGGTACTTACTCAATATTGTGTGGATGTCCGCATATACAACCACGGGATTACACAAGATTGACACAGAAATCTTGTGGAGATGGCTNNCTGTGCAATCTTGTGGTTTCTACCACATCGTGTTGAGTATGTTCCTCGATTGCGTCCACGATTGTGTCGCAGTTTGATCTTGATGTAATAGGAGCTGGGCTGTGCAAAAGCCTTATGCCGATCACACAACAACCATATCCCATGATCTTCGCAGCATCCCGGGCGCTCGAATGCGCATCTCGTGCCGGTGCGGATGAGGTCGAGGTGTACTGCACCACGGACCGGTCGGTGAGTATCGCAACAAAGCTCGAGCAGATCGAGTACGCCAGTGAGTCGCTCACACGTGGTATCGGAATCCGCGCCATCGTCGCTGGTGCTGTCGGATTTGCGAGCACAAACGATGAAAAGACGATCGGGCATGCATCCGAACTCGCGGTGACCTCGGCACGTGCATCCCAGCCAGACCCGGACTGGAGCAGCCTGCCAACCCGCGGCGCATACCCGGCGGTTCACGGTGTATTCGATTCCGATATCGCCGCAATCGAACTCTCTCGATGCGTCGAGCTTGCTGTCGCGATGATCCGTGGCGTTACGTCCACAGGCGCAACCCCGACATCGGGCGGGCTCGCAGTCTCGACTGGTACAAGTCACATCAGGAATACTAACGGTATCGAGCATACCGAGGAGGGTACATCGATCTCCGCATTCATCGAGTGCATCGTGAAGGACGGGGCAGGTATATCCACTGCTTATGACTTTGACGTCTCAAGAAGTCTTGATATCGATACATTCGAGATCGGGAGGCGTGCAGGCGAGCTTGCGAAGCAGTCATTGCACGGCGGGACCATAGAGACCAAAAAGATGACGGTTCTCTTTAGTCCGCTCGCAATCGCCGACATCCTCGAATACGCGTTCACACCATCACTGAGCGCGGATAACGTGCAGAAAGGGCGGTCGATGCTCTCGGAGGTCGGAGCAGAGGTCGGAGCAGATGAACTGAGTATCACCGATGATGGCTTGCGCAGGTGCGGAATCGGAACTGCGCAGGCTGACGACGAGGGAACGCCATCGCAGAAGACAATGATTCTCAAAGACGGGATTCTGGAGGGGCACCTGTATGATGCGTACACGGCAGGAAAGGCAGATGCCGAGACCGACATTGTGAGCACGGGAAATGCGGTGCGCTCCGGGTATGGCACAACACCGGCAATCGGCGTGCGCAATCTTGTGCTTGGGTATCCTGCAAGCGATGTTGTCGCGGAGACAACGAGCGGCGTATTGATTCACTCGGTGATCGGCGCACACACCGCAAACCAGTATTCAGGGGACTTCTCAATAGAAGCCCGCAATTCTTTTCTGGTAGAGAATGGGGCGGTTACAAAGCCGATAAAATCGCTTATGATCGCCGGAAATATCTTTGACCTGCTCAAAAAGATTGATGGTGCAGGAACGGACGTCCGTGCTGTCGGAGATATCGTTGTGCCGACGTTGCGTGTCTCTGATGTACAGGTCGTCGGGTAAAACGCGAAACTTCGGATCGGGTGGGTGGGGACGATTCCGATCACGAAACGGACATCAGTACTGATACTGTCGATACTTCTGAATCTGCTTCTGGTCGTTGCATCATGGACAATTGTCCTTCATTACTATCCCCAACTTCCCGAAGAAGCTCCAACACATTACGGTCTTCACGGACCAACTGATTCGTGGGGGAACAAGAGCACAATCTTCTTCGTACCCGCGGTCCAGACCGGTTTGGTCGCGTTGCTGCTCGTAATCTCTCTTCTGATGGTGCGCTACCCCGGGATGTGCAACTTCCCTGTCGATCTAAAAACGCTTTCAGATGAGGCGAGAGATGAATTATACGTTCTGGCAAGCGATTTACTCTTTGCTACCGGAATTATCGTCAATCTGCTCTTTTTTTGCATAGTACTAACCGATATTAATGTGGCTCTGGGTATATGGAGCGGAATAAACGGGTATGTCGTGGCTCTTGTGATTTGTTCGATTGTGGGGGTTATTATTTACCACGTAACAAGGATGCTGAGGCTGCGTTGACCATTCTTTGCTTCGGCTTATCCGGACATTGTGCAGAGAATTACGCAACGGTACGGTCGATTATGGTCAAACAGCAAAGAGCAGCCATATCCGGGTCTACAGGCAGTTCTTGTACGATCCGATCACCATCTTCACGTCCGAGTCTATAACGCCCTCGATTTTGTGACATCTATCGATAAACTCCTGCAATTCGATGATAGATCTGAACGTATGATCGGGAAAACTCTGTATTCTTATGTGTCCTTGGCGGTTAATTTTCTATAATATATAATAATAGATTTTATATACTTCTGTTGGCTATATGCTGGTAACCCGTAAAGTGCTCACTGTTATCGAAATACCCCAGTTTGTGGTGTTTGGTTGGGAATGGCTGCGCCGAAGCTTTGCGCATTCGCTGATTAAGAGATGGCAATAAAGACGCTCATGAACATGCTAACTCAGAGTAAAACACCCCACAACAAATTGAGTTTTGGAACACTTCCACTGAGATATCAGTAAGCCAGAAGTTGGATGATCCACCTGGCGCGACTGTTTTACGATAATCGTAAAATATATCCTATCATCAAAAATCTTAAGTAGTTTATCGTATCAGACATCATTATGTTGTAATAGGCAAAAGAGATTCAGAGATAGAAGGGATGTATAATGAAAGAAATATATAACATGCAACCTGTGTCCGGCACCAAAACAGTAGCAAAGTCACTCCTTGTTATGTTATGCTGTGCACTGATCGCATCAACCGTATCGGCTGCATCCGCCGGGATGCACGCCGGAATCGATGAATACACCGGTTCCGAGACCTGTCTTGCGTGCCACCAGCAGGAAGGCGAGGATTTCGCAACCTCGATTCATAATACGTGGATGGGCGAGGCAACACACGTTGTCGGAAAGGAAGGCAATATGACGGGCAAACTCGTTGGTATAAACGATTTCTGCATCGCCGTGAAATCGAATGAAGCCCTGTGTGGTAAGTGCCACGCTGGCTATGGCTTATCCGAACACGATTTTTCGGTTGAGAAGATTGACTGCCTGATCTGTCACGCACCAAACTACAAGAAGACCGCGTCAGGTCCTGATCCATCGATTGATGCGACGGAAGCAGCCCGGAATGTCGGACTGCCGACGCGTGAGATGTGCCTGCGCTGCCATGCACTGGCGAGTGGTGGAGACAACAACAAGCGGGGCAATCTCGAACTTGTGATGGGTGCAGACGGGGTCTCACGAGACCTCGATGTCCACATGAGCACTGGCATGGCATGTCAAGACTGTCACACGTTCGTGGATCATCATGTGTCAGGCAGGGGCATGGACATGCGTGTCGATGATACCGAGGTCCCGGTCACCTGTGACGATAAGAGATGTCACGGCAGTAAACCACATCCAGAGGGGTCGATGTACAACAAGCACACAGACAGGATATACTGCACCGCATGTCACGTCACAACGTATGGCAAGGTGCAGACTGTTGAGATGTCACGTGACTGGGGAGATACGTATCTTGGCGAGGGAAACCTGTATCACTTGACGACCGTTCGCGAGAGCAATCCTGCACCGATTCATGTCTGGTGGAACCGGATGTCTGAGATCGTTGATCTCGCAGATCCGGTTGTGCGTGGTTCCAGTGGGGCTGTGATGATGGCAAAGCCTGTTGGCGAAATCGGCGATCCTGCATCCAAGATATACGCAGCAAGGTTTCATCAGGGCAGACAGTCATGGGATGGTACGCACCTGCTGCCGTACAGGCACAAGACTGTTAAGGAGACGGGCAACATGACTAAGGCGATCTTTGTAGCGACCGGCAAGATCTACGACCCGGTCCAGTATGTGGACACCGAACGATACATGGGGCTCTTCCATGGAGTATCGCCGAAAGAGGATGCGCTGACATGCAAGGACTGTCACGAAGACCACGTCATCGACTTCGAGGCGCTCGGATATGAGGTCGAGAAGGACGCATCCGGAGACCTGGTCAGTGCAACAAAGCCGGGCGATGACTTTAACTTTGTCGGCTTCTCGGCAAAGAGTCGAATAGATGAGGAGAAAGAGGATCTGGCAAGTGCAGGCGTTGCAGGCGAAGATACACCCGGTTTCGGGATTATTCCCGCACTCGGCGGGCTTATGGCTGTGGTGTATCTGCTGCGAAGGCGGAACTGACTGGATGAACAACGTAGTGGTGAACGATTCTGTTCAGCCACTGTCTTTTATTTTTACTAACAAGAGGTAGATATAGATATAGATATAATTAAAATAATTGGTTTTGCTGCCGGAGGTTTTATCATTGGAATTATCGTCATGGCGCTCGTCATGAAGATGGCGGCACCGAGTTTGATGATTCACGAAGAGAAGAGCCCTCACGACTTCGACACGACTGTTGATACAATCGTCGCAAATACGGAGAGGGAAGGCTGGAAGGTTTCGAAGGTATATGACTTCCAAAAGTCTGCCATAGATTCAGGTAAAGGTGATATCGGCAGAATCAATGTCATTCAGATGTGCCAGATAGCGTATGCAACAGGACTCCTGATGGCAGATGACACCAAATACGTTGCTGTTATGATGCCCTGTTCTGTCGCAGTCTACGAGAAGTTGGATGGTGGTACGTACGTTGCGTCGATGAATATTGGCATCATGGGCAAGGTCTTCGGTGGTGCTGTTAATCAGACGATGTCGAAGGTTGCGGCTGACGATAAGAAGATACTCAGGTTTGCGTAGTGAGGAGCTGAGGTATATTCCAGCCCGCCCACGCCACTATGTCCTGGGAGGGTTCCTGCACAATGCTTGCGTCAGGAACTCATATCCCTGTCCACAGGCACATCTTGTACGATCCGATCACCAGCTTCACATCCAAGTCTATAACGCCCTCGATTTTGTGACATCTGTCGATAAACTCCTGCAAGTCGATGATAGACCTGAACATAACCTCGCATAAGAGATTGAATCGTGTGTTTGTGCGATACAGGGCGATGATGTGCTCATGATCCTTGAGCAGTTCATCCGCAACGCTCTGCAGGTTAGAATCAGCAATTTCCATGCTCATGAACGCCTTAATACACTTCTCCGCTTCTTCGCAATTAAGAAGTAAGGCGAAACCTTCTATTACCTTATTTTTAGCCAGCTCAGCAATTCTTCGTCTGACAGTTCCCTCACTCACACTGATCTTGCTTGCGATATTGACATTACTCATCCTCGCGTTCTCGCTCAACACCCCGATGATCTTCATGTCAATGTCATCGACTGCAAGCGTTTCGAGTAGACCTTCGCACGACTCTTTTCTCCAGCACTTGACACCATGATTGCGATGATCTTCCATGATGATCACTACGTCTTGACGGTATAAAAATATTGTGTAGCGAAATCCGTAACAGTATTACGAAATCTTTATATAGGGGTGTGAACAACGAAAAGACATAAGCAGAGTATGCAACAGAATCCTATAAGGGGTAAATATCATGGCAAACGAAGAATATAAATGGTTCCTGCGGGACGAGGTCGTCGACGCGGGATTGTGTACATTCTGCGGCGCATGTGCCGCGATCTGTCCAAATGGTAGAATCGAGTTCAGAGAAGACGGTCCCGCGCTGAAAGAAGAGTGTCCGAGAAACGGGCAGGGCGCGTGTAAGGACGTCTGCCAGCGCGTGGTCACCTTTGCATCAAAGATCGGTCCGAATATCTTTGGATTCAAAGCGAAACCACCAGCGCTGCTCGGGCAGTATGAAACGCTTGTTGCTGCCCGAGCAACCGACCCGCAGGTACTGGAGGCGGGACAGGACGGTGGCGCTGTGACCGCTCTTCTCTCGTACTGCATGGATAATGGTTTGATCGACGGCGTTATCGCAACCGGTGACGCAGGAAAACCGAGTTCACGAGTTGTCAGGTCAAAGGAAGAACTACTCGATTCTGCTGGCTCGAGATACTCATCGGTTCCTGTGCTCTCAGCAATCAAAGACGCAGAAGATATAACGAATGCCGCTGTTGTCGGGCTGCCATGCCACGTCTACGGAGTTCGGAAGACTCAGTTCTTCCCAGGCATGATGTCGCACGGCTACGAGGTCGGTGAGAACGGCGAGAAGATCAAGGTTCCGAACATCGCTTACGTAATCGGATTGTTCTGCACCGAGAACTTCAACTATGACAAGCTGGCAACGTTTATGGAAGAGAAGGGTGTTGCCATAAGCGATGTCCGAAGAGCTGCCATACATCTCGACGAACTGGTTGTAACGACCGATTCCGGCGAACATGGTTTCGATCTTAATGACCTGTGGGACGCGGGCTGTGTTCAGGACGGATGCGTGATATGCAGGGATGCGGTCTCCAAACTCTCTGACATCTCGGCAGGATACATGGGTTCTGGCAATGGCTGGACAACGCTCATGGGAAGGACGCAAAAAGGTGTCGAGTTAATCAAAGCGGCAGAGGATGCCGGATACATAGAGACAAAGCCGGACATCGATCTTCACAGAATCGAGGAGTTTGCGGGCTTGAAGATGCAGCGGTTCAAATGGGAACTTGCTCGTAGGCTCAACGAAGGTAAGAAGGTCAAGTTCTACTGGGCATCAGACTATCCAGGTATCGTGGGCGAGGTCAAGGGCACGTTCTATGTCAAGATAAAGACCAATTCAGGGATCATCGGTGCGGATACGCTTGCGAAAGTGGCTGAACTTGCTAAGAAGTACGGCGATGGGACACTTGAGATCACATCAAGGCAGTGCGTTGAGATACAGGGCATTCCCGGCGCGAACGTGGATACGCTGATGAGCGAGATATACGCGAGCGGTCTTGCAACGATCGGGATGGGATACGTCTCAGCGTGCGTCGGGATGGACTACTGTACAGAAGGGCTTGTCGAGACCAAGAAACTATCAGGAGAGCTCACAATGGCGTTTGCTCAGCGACTGACGCCACACAAGATGAAGATCGGTATATCAGGCTGTGCTAACGACTGTGTGCGATCCAAACGCCACGACGTCGGTCTGATTGGGCAGGTACGCCCTGAGATCGATACCGAGAAGTGTAACGGCTGTGGACGGTGTGCCGAGCTCTGCAGGGTCGATGCGATCTCAATCGTTCTTGGAAAGGCGGTAATTGATAAGGACAAGTGCATAACCTGTGGATGGTGTATCAGGGGATGTCCGAACGAAGCAGCAGTCGAGGTTGAACGCGGATACGCTATGTGGATCGGCGCAAACGATGCAAGAAGACCTGCTGATGGGATACTCTTGAAGTCGTTCTGTACGAAAGAAGAGATTCCCGGGTTAATCGATGCGGTTGCAAAGACGCTTGTCAAG
>DAWR01000009.1:13775-34369 GCA_002506015.1 Candidatus Methanogasteraceae archaeon UBA261
TTCATCAAAGAGGTTCTGGATCAGGTGTGATAGTACCTTATTTAACCGCGGAACATGCAGAGCCCCTCTCTGCAAGCTCCGTGGTTAATTCCATTTTGAGTTGCTATGGCAGGGCGTTTGGAACAATGGTGTCGGCGTAGCTCACCAATGCGAGAATCATGAGCGTCCCGACACTATTGGTCACACTCTCCGCTTTTTTCGCCACCCGTTCTCCGAAGTTTCCCCCATGCAGGATTGATCGGTCCATAAACTGAAGAATTGGGCAGATCGCCCACCAATCCCTTCGATGTGCCTCTTCACGACAGCTTCAATTCCCCTACTGCTCTCAAGAACCGTGATACCCTGCATCCGTTTCAGTCGGTCGGTATTCCCGATGTTCACGTCTCGCATATAGGGGGCCATATCCCATTCCCATCAGGAAGTGTCGTCGTAACCGCGCCCTCGTACTGGTCAGCATGATAAATATAGGTCGGTATTTTTGTCTTTGCTGCGTCTTTCACACCCCCGACATTGTTCTGAAAATTTGAGAATCCAGTATGAATGATTACTTTCTTCGCCGATACCTATATCCCCTCGCCCCAAACAGAATCCTGTATGAAGATATCAGACCTCCCGCTTCCGCCAGACATCATCAAATACTACGAAGAAACTGGCATCACCGAACTCTACCCGCCGCAGGCAGAGGCGGTCAAGAGAGGGCTCCTCGGCGAAAGAAACATCCTCGCCGCGATACCGACCGCATCAGGAAAGACTCTACTCGCAGAACTTGCGATGCTCAATGCTATCAGATCCGGCGGAAAAGCGATGTATATCGTGCCGCTAAGGGCGCTCGCAAGCGAGAAGTACGAGCGGTTCTCCGGCTTCAGCGATCTCGGGATCAGTGCGGGGATATCTTCCGGAGACTTCGATTCAAGGGACGAGTACCTCGGATCCAACGACATAATCGTCGCAACATCAGAGAAAGCGGACTCGCTCCTCAGAAACGAGACCGAGTGGATCCATGGTCTGACAACGTTAATCGTCGATGAGATTCATCTGCTCGACTCACCGGACCGGGGTCCGACGCTCGAGGTGACAATCGCAAAACTGCGCCGGATCAATCCGAAGATTCACATAATCGCGCTCTCTGCAACGGTCGGGAATGCACAGATGATCGCGGACTGGCTCGATGCTGAGTGCATATTATCGGACTGGCGACCCGTTGACCTGCGTGAGGGCGTATTTCTCGGCGACACCATCTACTTCAGAGGTAGAGGGAGCAAGAGCGAGGTCGGTCTCTCGCAGAGCCACCGCGACACCGTGATCGCACTCGTGCTTGACACGATGCATAGCGGCGGGCAGTGCCTGATATTTGACAGCAGCCGCAGAAATGCGGTGAGTACAGCGGTGCGTGTAGGAAAGGCTCTGAAACTCCCGGATAATTCGGATCTTGCCGATTTCGCTGATACGATCAGGGAAACCGATACCGATGCCGCACGAAAGCTCGCAGACTGTATCGAGCGGGGGGCGGCTTTTCACCACGCGGGACTCCTTCCGGAGCACAGGCGAATCGTTGAGGACGGATTCCGCAACAACATAATCAAAGTCATTGCATGCACGCCAACGCTCGCTTTCGGGCTGAATCTTCCGGCGAGAAGGGTCATAATCAAGAGTTACCGCAGATACGATCCGAACTACGGGATGCAGCCCATTCCGATCCTCGAATACAAGCAGATGGCAGGCAGAGCCGGGCGCCCGCATCTCGATCCATCCGGCGAGAGCATACTGATCGCAAAGTCGTACCCGGAGATGGAGAGTCTGCTTGAACACTACATCGAGTCAGATCCCGAGGAGATTGCGTCGAAACTCGGAACCGAGAGCGCACTCCGCAGCCACATCCTCTCTGCGATCGCGGGGATGTTCGCGCAATCGCACGATGAACTGATGGACTTTCTGAAGCTGACGTTCTTTGCAGCGCAGCAGGGGGTGCAAAGGGGGCAAGGGGGGCAGAAAACGCCAGATACCTCACAACCGTACCTGCGAGAGATCGTTGACAACGTTCTTGATTTCCTCTGCGAGAATGAGATGATCACAATCTCTGAGGAATCGCTCTTTGCGACCCCTCTCGGAAGACTGGTCTCGCGGCTCTATCTCGACCCGCTGGGCGCAGCAATCATCGTTGACGGACTCGTTTCATGCGACTCGGCAAGCGATCTCACACTGCTCCACCTGATCTGCAAAACTCCGGATGTTCGCAACCTCTACCTCCGCAAGAAGGACTATGCGTGGATCCACAATTTCGCATCCGATCGGCAAAATGAGTTCACAGAGGTTCCAAGCGAGTCCGATTTCGGGTATGAATGGTTCCTCTCTGAGGTCAAGACCGCAGCTCTTCTCCTCGACTGGACCGTAGAGAGGCAGGATAAGGAGATCGAGGCAAAATTCGGTGTCGGCGGCGGGGATGTGCGGGGCATCTCGGATACAGCGCAGTGGATTATGTATGCGACTGCGCAGATATCCGGATACATCAAAAGCCCGCACACGAAGCTTGCAAGGGATCTCACAGATCGCCTGAAATACGGTGTGAAACCGGAACTCCTCAGGCTTGTAGGAGTTCGTGGCGTTGGGCGGGTGCGTGCAAGAAAGCTCTACGATTCCGGGTATGCAACACCGGAATCGCTCCTGGATGCGGGCGAGAAGCGGATAGGTGCGATCGTCGGACCGAAGATTGCGAAGAACGTGATTGCGGAAGTGGGGCGGGCAGGAGTTGAGTGAGTGAGCAGGAGCAGAGTGTGTGTGACCGGAGGCTGCCACCGAAGAAGTGTTTATCTGTAATGAACCACATACAGGAATAGGAGGTTGCAACCACATTGAAACGATATACGCGATATGAACGCGCCAGAATCGTTGGCGCACGTGCGCTCCAGATCTCGCTGGGCGCACCTGTACTGATCAGACCCGACGAAGGAGACCCAATCGACATAGCGATGCGGGAGCTGGAGAGCGACGCGATTCCGATCACAGTGCAGTGAGACACGCACACATAATGTACATGTTTAGCTAACCACAAGATTTCTGTGTTAATCTCGTGGTTTTTTCGCCTCAGCTAAACACATGCCATATAATATGTACGATATGAAGAACGAAACCGGAATCACCGCGTCAGAGATGCGCAGAATCGACGTCAATTGTAGTGAGGTCGGGTTAATCCCCCTACAACTGATGGAGAATGCTGGTGCATCTGTTGCACGTGAGGTTCGCGCACAGTTCGCGCAGCTCACGATGGGACAGAGCACAATCATAATCATTGCGGGCACAGGTAACAACGGCGGCGACGGGTTTGTTGCGGCACGACATCTTCTAAATTATAATCCGAGAGTACTCCTACTCGGGCGTGCCCACAATATCGCAACCGACGAGGCGCGTCGGAACTGGCAGATACTGGAGAATCTCGGCGCAGATCTTTGTGAGATCAGGGACTCGTCCGAACTACCAGAACTGCAAGACCTCCGCGCTGATGTTGTGATCGATGCGATGCTCGGAACAGGTGTGCATGGAAGCGTTCGTGAGCCGGTATCAAGCGCAATTGACCTGATCAATGCGTCCGGTGCGTTCGTCGTCTCTGTAGATGTCCCATCCGGATCCGGTCCGGACCATTTTGAGAAGTCTGTGCACGCAGACCTCACGATAACATTTCATCGGACAAAGGAAGGACTCTCCGGAAATCCCGGGGTCACAGGCGAGATCGTGGTCGCTGATATCGGGATTCCCGAGAGGGCTGAACGGATCATCGGGGGCGGCGACCTGCCACCTGAACGATTCCCAACGTCGCACAAAGGCGATAACGGGAGGGTGCTCATAATCGGAGGCGGCGCGTTCACCGGTGCACCTGCGCTTGCCGCACTCGCAGCACTGCGAGCCGGTACCGACTGGGTAACGGTTGCCGCACCGCGAAGTTCTGCTGCCGTGATCGCGGGTTTCTCACCAGATTTGATCGTTCACGCATTATCCGGGGATTATCTGGTGCACGCTGATCTGGATGCGATAGGTGCGCTGATTAAGAGGCATGACGTCGTTGTGATCGGAATGGGGCTCGGACGCAAGAGTGAGACCCTGCAGACGGTATCAGAGATAATTGAGTCAAATCCCGGAGCACGGTTCGTAATCGACGCCGATGCGCTGCATGCGATTGCGATGCCACCCCCGAATCGGGAGGTTGCAATGATCATAACTCCACATGCCCGCGAATTTCAACTGCTGGGCGGAGAGGTGGCAGCGGACTTTGACGAGCAATGCAGACGTGTACTGGACTTTTCCGCAAGAAACGGCGTTGTTACAGTTCTCAAAGGACATATTGACATCATATCGGACGGAAAGGAGATCCGGACGAATTACACAGGAAATGCAGGGATGACTGTCGGCGGCACAGGCGATGTGCTCGCGGGCGTGATCGGGGCGATCTTTGCGAGAAACGGTGCGGCTGCCGCTGCTTCGGCAGGTGCGTTTATAGCAGGGAGTGCAGGCGATCTCGCGTCTTCGGAGTTCGGATGCGGGCTGCTTGCAACCGATGTCGTCAGGTACATTCCCGAGGCGATGCGCAGGATATAACGTAAGTTAGATCAATGAATCATGAGGCTCCGTCTGTTGGGGCGGAGAGGAAGTCACATGAAGATCACAACAGTATATGATAATGCAGTATATCCGGAGTCATCTGTCACCGGACTTACGAGTGAATGGGGGTTCTCCTGCTTAATAGAGGTATCTGGTGAGCGGATACTCTTTGACACCGGCGGGGACGGATCGATTTTGCTGCACAATATGGGAAGACTGGGAATTGACCCCAAAGACCCTACGATGATCGTGCTATCGCATGAACACTGGGATCACACAGGAGGCTTGTCCGACCTCCTCAGGACGAACCGCAACGCCAGGGTTTATCTGCTGACGTCATTCTCGGAGTCGTTTAAGAACAAGATCAAAAATCCCGTGATAGAGGTACAGGGACCAGCAGAGATATGCGATCAGGTGTATACCACAGGAGAACTTGGCACATCCATAAGGGAGCAATCACTGGTGCTTAAAACCACGAACGGCATGATCGTACTCACAGGTTGTGCACACCCAGGAATCGAGGCGATCATGGACGCAGCATCCGGATTTGGGGGAATATACGGAATCATCGGAGGATTTCACGGTTTTAGCGAGTATAATCTGCTGAATGACGTGGAATTCCTCTCTCCGTGCCACTGCACCCAGCATCTAAGCGAGATCGTCTCGAGATTCCCGGACACATACCATAAGAACGGCGTTGGCAGGGTGTTTACCTTTGGGTGATATGAGTCACCTGTTTGGTCCTGTGCCGTCCCGCAGGCTCGGGAGGTCACTTGGTCTGGATATCACGCCGTACAAGACCTGTACGTTCGATTGCATCTACTGCCAGCTCGGACGAACCACGAACAAGACCGTGCAGAGGCAGGAGTATATTGCAAGCGATTTGGTCTTGAGTGAGATCGAGGATTTCTTATCAGAGGGGGAGGGCGATGTCGATTATATCACTTTTGCCGGATCAGGGGAGCCAACGCTCCATTCGGGTATCGGTGAGATGATCGATACGATCAAGACGATGACCGATATCCCTGTTGCGGTGATAACCAATGGATCACTCTTATTTCGAGAAGATGTGAGGGGCGATCTCTCAAACGCTGATGTCGTGCTGCCATCGCTGGATGCTGCCACCGCTCCGGTATTTCGTGCTGTGAATCAACCACATGAGAGTCTTTCAGTGGATCAGATCATCGAAGGACTCAGGATGTTTCGGGAGGCGTTTGAAGGTGAGTTCTGGCTTGAGATTATGTTTGTGAGGGGCGTAAACGATGGAACTTATGAAATAACGGCGCTGTCGGACGCAATCTCCGCAATCAATCCTGACCGGGTTCAGTTGAATACTGTTGTGCGACCGCCACGTGAGGATGTTGGATCTGTGGACGAGGATGAGATGGTTCGGATACAGGGAGCGTTTGTCGGGAATTTTGATGTTGAGATCATCGCGGAGACGCGAATCGAGGTTCGTGCAGATATCCTGCCACTTTTGGAACGGAGACCGCTTACACTGGATCAGATCGCTGGCTCGCTTGAAATGCACCGGAATGAGGCGGCGAAGTATCTGCGGGAACTTGCAGAGCAAGGCGTGGTCGTTGAGACTGTGCACGGGGACAAACGGTACTTTGGGGCGAATCCGCATCCACCTACTAAATCATAATTCACGCTGCAAATCAAGAATCACATCCGATCTCTGAGTAAATCAGCCCGCCGTCGTCTGATAATTTTATATCAGCAATCCGGAGTCCACGCAAAAAAGCCAGTCATCGCGCCCGCCACGACACCACCACCTTTGCGCCCTCAACAACCACAAAGACCATCGCAGAGACCGCAAGCACGATTGCCCAGTCATGTGGACCCAGCGGGACCGTGCCGAAGACCGACTGCAGAGACGAGATGTACAGGATGCACAACTGCAACATGGCACACAGGAGAACCGCACCGATCAGATAGCGGTTCGAGAAGACCCCGATTGTGCTCAACGGATAGCGCTCCGACCGACAGTTGAACGCATTAAAGAGCTGGAAGAAGACGAATGTGGTAAATGCGAGCGTGCATGCATATTTTTCATCGTATCCATGCGAGAGAGCATACCAGAATACGAGGATAGTTCCGAGAAACATCAATATTCCCGCACCTGTTATAAACTTCAGCACATCCCCTGTTATGATCGACTCATCCGGGTCTCTTGGCGGGCGGTTCATGGTCTGGTGGTACGGCTCCATCGAGAGTGAGAGCGCGGGCGGACCGTCCATCAGCAGGTTTACGAAGAGTATCTGTAGCGGTGCGAGTGGCAGCGATTGGAAGAGGAGGAGCCCTGTGAAGATGGTCAGTATTGCGCCGATGTTGGTGGATAACTGGAATCTGATAAATTTTTTGATGTTGTCGTAGATGCCTCTGCCTTCTTCGACTGCGTGCGTGATCGAGACGAAGTTATCGTCTGTTAAGACCATGTCTGCTGCTTCTTTTGCCACGTCGGTTCCGGTAACCCCCATCGCAACGCCGATGTCCGCCATCTTGAGCGCTGGTGCGTCGTTCACGCCGTCACCGGTCATCGCCACTATCTCGCCTCTGTCCTGCAGCGCTTTTATGATCTGCACCTTGTGCGCTGGTGAGGTTCTCGCATAGACCAGTGCGTCCCAGCCCATTCCCCCCTCCGTTCCATCCCTCCCTCCATCTCCTGTTCCAGCACCCCCACCATCCCCGGTTCCGGCGTCCAGATCAGCTCCTGTTGCTATCTGTTCCGGGTGTTCTGAGTCGAGAATGCCCAGGTCAAGCGCAATCGCCCTTGCAGTATCCCTGTGGTCACCTGTTATCATGACTGTTGTGATTCCAGCTTTTCTGCAGGTTGCAATCGCCTCCTTAACACCGGGGCGCGGCGGATCGATCATCCCCACCATGCCCGCGAATACCAGATCGCGTTCGTGCTCTTCTGCCTGTTTGGTTATATCATCGAGCGGTCGGTATGCGAGTGCGAGCACGCGAAGCGCATGCGCAGTCATCTCCTGATGTGCGTTTCTGATCGCACTCATGTCATTCGCGGTCATCCGGACGTTTTTTCCCGTCCCGTGGATGTGTCCACACATCTTGAGAACCGAATCGGGTGCACCTTTGACGCATGCAACGTACGCAGAACCGAACGTCTGGTGTAGATCCTCGTGCACTGTCGTCATCTGCTTGCGATCAGAGTCAAACGGAACCTCGGAAACCCGCGGATACTGGCTTGCAAGATTCTGTCGGTCGATATCCGCCTTTGCTGCCGCAACAACCAGTGCACCCTCTGTCGGATCGCCCAGAATCTTCCAGCCGCCGTCTTTGTCTTTGTCCCCGTCTCCGCCCCTCTGTTGTACCAGGGATGAATCGTTGCATAATGCTCCGATCTCAAGCGTTAACCGTAATGATTCGTTATTTATCTCTTTTTCCGATTCAAAGTCTCCGGATGGCGCATATCCCTCGCCAGTGACCCCGATTATCGTTTCGTTCGCGTAGATCCTCCGCACGGTCATCTCGTTCTGTGTGAGCGTGCCGGTCTTGTCTGTACAGATCACGGTTGCGCAGCCCAGCGTCTCGACTGCCTGAAGCTTCCTCATGATCGCATTCTTTTTGACCATGCGCTGCACGCCAAGCGCAAGCGTGATCGTGACAACAGCGGGCAGCCCCTCCGGAACTGCGGCAACAGCAAGACTGACCGATGCAAGAAACATCGTGTTCGCCGCAATTCCACTCATAACTCCCGTTGCGAAGACTACGACGCATATTGCGAGCGCAGCAACCCCGAGATATTTCGCAAGCTCGCCCAGCCGCTTCTGAAGCGGGGTCTCTCGCTCCTCTGTCTGCACCATCGCAGCAATCTTACCGAATGCGGTCCTCATCCCGGTCTCGGTTACCACGCACATCCCGCGTCCGTAGGTCACGATGGTTCCTGCCTGCACAAGATCTCCGGCGGTGCGGTTCACAGGGACCGACTCCCCTGTGAGTGCGGACTCATCCATCCGCAATTCCCCTGATGATACTGTGGCGTCCGCCTGCACACGATCCCCTGCTGCGAGCAGTATCAGATCGCCGGGCACAAGTTCTGCTGCATCCAGCATCTTCTCGGAACCGCCACGTATCACGCGTGCCTGCGGCGAAATCATGGATTTTAGCGCTTCAAGAGCGCGCTGAGCACGGTATTCCTGGATAAAACCAAGTATTGCGTTGAAGAGAACAAATCCCGTGATCACAATGCCGTCGAGGCGTTCGCCAATCAGAAACGATATGGCTGCCGCAATAATCAGTAAAAGAAGCATGAAATCCAGGAACTGGCTTGCAAGAATCTTAAGAGGCGTTGCTATTTTGATTTGTTCCAGCTCGTTTCTCCCGTGTTCGGCAAGCCTGCGGACTGCTTCCTCATCGGTTAATCCCGATCTGCCTGACCCGGACTCCCCGGTGGTTGCGGTGGTGTCGGTGCCAGTGTCGGTCTCCGGGTCGGGTTCTGTGGAATGGTTCATGAGTGTCGTGGATGCAACGGGTGTCGTGGGTGCAATAGATATAATACCATGCAATACTATCACACCATCACCAATAAGGGCTCTGCATAGTACAATAGGATCACCCACGAACCGGGTTCGGTTATCGGCTAATTACCACGAAAGACGTAAGAGAGCCCAAATATTTACAAACCAGCAGTCCAAACAATTCTCATGGACACACTGCCTGGGTATCACCGTATCGCTTCTGGAATTGAGCAGGCACGGTTTCTGGTTGCGAAGAACTTCCCTGTAGATTTTGATCCTGATGCAACGCTTGCCGATCTCTGGGGCGTACACAGCGATGCGATGCACGAATTGCAGAGGTCGGAGAAGAGCAAAAGACCGGAGGAGAGATCCCTGCTCGACCTCAAGAATGTGATTGCCGCTCGCATGCTGGAAGACTGTAATTTCTGCGATAGGAGATGCGGCGCAAACCGGATGATGCGGCAGGTCGGATACTGCAGAATCGATGCGATATCGAGATACTCATCAGAGTTTCTTCATTACGGGGAGGAATCCGAACTCGTGCCGTCACACACAATCTTTTTTTCAGGCTGCGTATTCTCGTGCGTGTACTGCCAGAACTGGGAGATCTCGACCAATCCGGGTAGGGGGGTTCCGATTCTTCCAGAGGAGGTTGCACGAACCATCTCGCTGAGGCACAGTCTCGGTGCAAGAAACCTGAATTTCGTGACCCCGACACCGCATCTCCACACCATACTGCGAATTCTTGCCGAGACAACGACGAACACGCCGGTTGTGTGGAACTCAAATATGTACCACTCCGAAGAAGCTGCAAAGCTCCTCTCAGGGGTCGTGGACGTTTATCTCGGGGACTTCAAGTATGGGAACGACTCATGTGCAAAGAGATACTCGGATGTCGATCATTACTGGGAGACGGTCACAAGAAACTTCCTGTGCGCTTACGATGATTCGGAGATTCTGCTGCGGCAACTCGTGCTTCCCGGGCACATTGAATGTTGCACCGCTCCGATCATCGAGTGGGTGCGCGAGCAGATACCGAATGTCAGGTTCAACCTGATGTTTCAGTACCGACCCGCGTATCTGGCGCACAGGCACCCCGAGATCAACAGAACGCTCACAGAGGGCGAGCGCCTGCGTGCCTCGGAGTTGTTGGGATCTTGATATCGATATCGCTGTTGCTCAGATCGATTCCGCAATCTTGATCAGTTCCACCTGATCGAGTGAGCCAGCCAGTATATAATAGCGTTCGTTATCATGCCACTGAAGCACACGAGTCTCACCGAACGGACCTGCAATCATTGTCATGTTGCAACTCTGCCCATGAACCATTACCGTCTCGGTCTCGCCTGTGGGCGACGGCTGTGTTACGGATTCGTTGTACGCGCTCTCCGCCAGCTGGACTGCTGTTAACTGTTGCGACATGGCATCGTCGGTTGTGTTGTTGGTGTAGATGATTGCAACACTCGTCTCGGACATGGACGCCGGAGCTGCCATGATCTGGCTGATCTCGTAACCCTGTGGTAGGTATGCGGGTTCCTTGATCTCGAATGTGACTGCTGCCTGCGCATCCTCAAGCGTCATCGATTCTGGAGTCGTATCAGCCATGCTGTCCATCGACTCGATGGTTGCGCCTTCCGGTGCCTCGAACTTGAATATGTTATCAGGAATGTTCGTGTTGACGCTCAGGTTCTGGTACTCGACTCCCATGAGACGTTCACCGTCCCGATGTGTCTCGATTTTGAGGGGCATCCAGGTTCCTTTATCGACCCATATCTCCATTGACATCGGCATGGACATCCCCGTCGGAGTTGCCGTGACCGTGTAGCATCCATGTCCGGCAACGGTACCGGATCCGCTCTGTTCGAGCGTGTATGCAGTCGTTAATTCATCGACGAACTGAGCAATCATAGACTTATCCGTCTGTTCCTGCTCAGGAATAGGCATCGTCTTGACTGAATTGTCAAGAGGATTGTATACCCATGCGTAGGTACCATTCGAGACCAGGACCTGCCCGGCAATCTCGGATGGCTCCAGGTATTCCATCCTTGCCATGCCTGGCTTTTTGTAAGCGTACTCCATGACCACAGTCTCAGCTGCGCCGGTGGCGCTTGTGTTGCCTGATATAGATACAGTGCAACTGAGGTCCTGCACGCTGTCTTGCTGGTTTTCCATCTGCTTTGCAATCTGCTCGCCAGTGAGTGCGGAGTCAGTGCTGACGCATCCCGATATTAAAAGCGAGATTGTAGCGATCGCAATCAATAGTAAATGTGTTATTTTCATCAGTAAACCTGTTCAACTGGTCTTTAATAAGGTTGCGGTCACCCAACGAACAATCGCCTTTATCACATCCGGATCATATATTCAAGCAACGATGATTGATACCGAGTTCTTCAACCAGCTGAATCGGTTCTCGCTCATGGTGCGAAAGCGGGTCTCGAGCGTGTATGCGGGCAGCAGGCGTGCTGTTTTGCAGGGCAAGGGAATCGAGATCGTCGGGTACCGCGAGTACATGCCGGGCGATGACATCAGGACGATCGACTGGAGGGTGTACGGAAGGACCGAGAAGCTCTACATCCGCAAATTCGAGGAGGAGAAGAATGTAACAACGCACATACTCCTCGATTCAAGCAAAAGCATGGATTTTTCGAGTTCGAGTGATGGCACAACAAAATTTGACTATGCAGCGATGCTTGCGTGCGGATTCGGGTATCTTGTGGCAAGAGAGAATGAAAAATTCGCAATATCTACGTTTGATGAGGAAATCGACATCACCCCTCCAAAACGAGGGCGCGGGTATCTGCTTCACACGATTGACAGATTGAACGAGCTTCAATTGCAGGGAACAACGAGATTCGACCATTGCACATCACAGTATAGCAAGATGATCCGCTCAAAGTCGCTTGTAGTCATCATATCCGACTTTTTGACCGATCTCGACTCGATACGTGCCGGACTCTACAGGCTCGCACCGAACGACCTGATCGTAATCTCGGTTTATGATCCTGCCGAGTACGACCTTTCAATCGAGGGCGACGTGAAATTATACGACATGGAGACGAACGACATCAGAAAGACGTACATCAGCCCGAAATTGAGACAGGACTATAAAACGCAGCTTGATTTGCATTTCGGAGGGATAAGGGAGACCTGCATGCACATCGGTGCTGATTTCTTCTCGTTTGGAACCGATCTTTCGATATTCGACGCGTTCTTCAAGACTGTGAAGGCGAGATAGGAGAATGGACGGAGGATGTGGTGAACAGGTATGGCATTTGCAAATCCACTGGCACTTCTTGCTCTTTTAAGCCTCATCCCGATCGTAATCCTGTATCTGATCAAACCAAAGCCAAAGGAGATCGATATCCCCTCGCTGATGTTTATTATGGATGCGGAGCGAAGAGAAAATCGATATCAGACGATGCTGAACAAGATCGTGAGGGATCCCTTGATGCTCATGCAACTCCTCTTCCTGATCCTGCTTTCGCTTGCGATGGCCGCCCCGTATTTCCTTGCAACCGAGACCGTGCGCGCGGATCACACCGCAATCATCCTTGACGCGTCCGCATCGATGCAGGCTGAGGATCCGGGCAGGTTCGATCTTGCGAGACAAGCCGCAGAGAAGTTCGTAAGCGGGAAGACGAGTATCATTCTTGCAAAGAACAAGCAGGTCGTCGCATTGCAGAGGGGGGGGCGTGCCGACGCAAAAGATACGCTGCGACGTGTCCAGCCGGGCGCAACCACTGCAAACATTGGCGACGCAATCATTCTTGCGAAGAGTATGATTGAAGGCGGGGAGGGCGGAGAAGAGAAGGGAGCAATCGTTGTTATCTCTGACTTCGCAAATGTTGATTTAGGCGCGATATCAGCGTCAAAGATGCTCGCAAATGCGGCTGGAATCGATGTTGTCTACAAACAGGTAGGAAATGACGCGGATAACATCGGGATCACGTATGGAAAGCTGGAGCGAAAAGGGGACAAATACGAGTATTTCTGCAATATAAAGAATTATATGGATGACACGAAGACAATACCGATTGAGGTGCTCCGCAACGGCAAAAATATCCTTGGAGAGCGTGTGACGATACCTGCGCACTCAAGCGAGCTCTTCGCGCTCACTGATCTCAAGCCAGGAGAGACGGATGTTGCATTGCAGCACGGGGACGCACTCTCGGTTGACGATCGCGCATACATAGTAATCCCCGCGATTGCGAAACGAAAGATACTCTTCGTAAGCGAGAATGCGAACCCCCCTGCGAAAATAGCGATCGGTTCTCTTCCTGACACTGAGTGTTCAGTCGTGAAACCACCTGTTCTCCCGGAGTTTGGAAATTACGACATCGTTGTTATCGGAAACATCACAAAGGATTCGCTTCTTCCGGGAACGTTCAATGATCTCGCGTCGTTTGTCGGATCTGGCGGAGATCTTGCGATCCTTGCATCGGATGGCATCAGCAAGATCAAGACGGAGGGGTTGCTTCCGGTGGGCATGCGCGCATCAGGGAGCGCTGGATCAACTGTTCTGAACAAAGGGATTCCCACGGAATTCACGAAGGACATCGCATTCGACGATATCTCGGTCACCAGACATCTCAAAACCGAACCACTCAACAACTCTATTGTAAATGCTGACGACGGCTCTTCGATGCTCGCATATCAGCAATCAGGTGCCGGTGTCGTTCTGTATTCCGGATTCGGCGAGGGCGATTCGAGATGGAACGATTTTCACACGAGAGTCGATTATCCGATCTTCTGGAGGCAGGTCGTGGACTGGATGAGCGGGGTTCTCGGAATAGATGAATATAACGTCAAAACAGGAAGGACGTACCCGCTGGGCGGGGAACAGGACGTGGGAACGCCCTCCGGAGCAATTCGCACGGATAACCTGCTCTTTGACGATTGTGGCTACTATCAGATCGGGAAAATGGATATTGCTACAAATCTCTATGATCCTCTGGAGTCGGATCTCTCGGTCTCGATTATGTCAGAGGAAGCGCGCACACTCGAGCCCGATCTCGTCAAAGCAGAGGTTGAAAAGGAGTTGTGGAGCTATCTGATTCTTCTCGTGATGTTTTTCGCCGGTTTTGAGCTGTATTATCTCAGGGCGAGAGGTGAGCTGTGATATATGCCCACGCCCGGGAGGTTGGTGGCTGCCATGGGCTGCTAATATGGCATCAGTCAACATTATATACCAGAATAGCACTCATAGGTTCAGTGGTATAATTGCCGTATACAATCGAATACATACATGCAAGAGAGATACTTGATTCCCGCGGGAACCCTACTGTCGAGGTCGATCTTGCTACACCTAGCGGTTTCGGGCGTGCCGATGTGCCCTCTGGCGCATCGACAGGAACGAACGAGGCACTTGAACTCCGGGATGGTGGTGACCGTTATCGTGGAAAAGGTGTTTTGAAGGCTGTTGCGAACGTAAACACCGTGTTGAGAAGCGAGATCATCGGAATGGATGTGCGCGATCAGCGCGCAATCGACCTGACGATGATCGGTCTGGACGGCACTCCTAGCAAATCGAATCTTGGCGCGAACGCCATACTTGGCGTCTCGATGGCTGTTGCGAAGGCTGCCGCGGATTCGGCAGACCTTCCGCTCTACACATATCTCGGCGGCACCGGCGCATACACGCTGCCGTGCCCGACCATGAATGTGTTGAACGGGGGGGAGCATGCCGGAAACGAACTCGCGATTCAGGAGTTCATGATCCAGCCAAGGGGCGCATCCACGTGCGCAGAATCGATACGAATCGGAGCTGAGATATATCATGAACTCAAGAGCATCCTGACAAAGAAATATGGATCAGGCGCAGGCAACGTCGGCGATGAGGGCGGATATGCGCCGCCGATGGATCACACCAGCCAGGCGTTCGATTCGCTCATCTCGGCTATCGAGGAGGCTGGTTACACCACAACCGAGGTCACAGTTGGAATCGATGCCGCTGCATCCGAATTCTTCGAGAACGGCAAGTACACAATCGATGGCACCACACTTGACAGTGGCGAGATGCTTGAGTACTATCTCGACCTGATAAAGACGTATCCGATCCTGGTAATTGAGGATCCGTTCCATGAAGATGCGTTTGAGGATTTCGCTGCGTTGACATCGGCAACAGACCGAATCGTGATCGGCGACGATATATTTGTGACCAACATCGAGCGGCTACAGCGTGGAATTGATGTTGGAGCTGCAAATGCGCTACTCCTCAAGTTGAATCAGATAGGGACCGTGTCAGAAGCCTTTGATGCAGCGAGACTGGCGCATAGAAGCGGATACCAGGTGGTCGTGAGCCACAGGTCCGCTGAGACGTGTGACCACCTAATCGCTGATGTCGCTGTTGCGGTTGGCGCAGATCTTTTGAAGACCGGCGCGCCAGCCAGATCAGAGCGAGCATCCAAGTACAATCAGCTCATGCGTATTGAAGAGGAACTTGGTGAGGCAGCAAAATTTGCTCAGCTATGAGAAACATATATATACCATATATATGAAATAATTAATTGGGTGATGTGTATGAGTTCATTTCGATCGAAAATCAAGAGACGGGTACAACGATACCTTGAGCTGGATAGTAACGGCATCAGATATGCCGTCATGAACACTATCCTCAAGGTCAGGAGCGTGACTGTAGACTCTCTCTACGACATGCTTTCAAAGAAGTTCGATGTTACTCACAAAACAGTGGCATCGATGGTTGGATACATCCATTCCAAGCTCGGCATCGTGCGTGCGTACAAACAGTCGTACAAGACGCATATCGTCTACACGCTGCGCGAGGAGTACGTTGATCTTGTGAGATCGGTTTTAAGAAGATCTACGAGTGAGAACCATCAGACCGCTGTATGACGCTGGTAAAGGACGCTCCCCGCACCTCGACCAGTTTCGTCATCAGATCGGACGCAAATGCGAGAGTAACCGCATCTCGTGATCCTTTCTATGAGTTGATGCGGCGCTTGTTTCAGGACGAGCGCACAGCGATCAGAGCAGAGCGATTTCTTGAGATGATCCTTGAGCGGGAGGCATCAGGAAATCCAATCCGGACGAATGAGTGGCACCGGTTGCTGGACGAGTTTGGGGTCAGCAGATCGTCGTTTTATGCCATGCGGAACAAACTGCTCGGCGCAGGGATGATCACGAACAAGAAAGGCATCTACCGAGTGTCGGGTCAGTTCAGCAAGGATCTGGTCGATATGGCGAGATGGTGGTGGGTTGCGGTTTTAAAGCGAGATATAGGTGGGTTGTGAGAATTCACAAACCTCAGAATCAATTATACTCATGATGTTCGGAATTAAGGGAACCAAAAAAGTATAATGGTCAGTCGGATATGCAACAGCACAAAATACGGGGGTTAACGATGCTTTTTGCGTCCCTCTCGTTAAATTGGAAAACAATAACGAGAAAGACGCGAGAGACGCGATGGCACAAGGAACAAAAGTCTCAGGATGCATTTCACTGGGATTTCGGTTGTGCCTATGAGTGGTAGCTGCAAAGTTAATTGACGATGCAGCTCCCTACCGACTGACCGGACTATCAGACAGTCTCAGCTGCGCCAAATATCCTGCGATAGTACTCTGCACCGATGTCAACGCCCCACGCGGCGTGCCGCACATTCACATCCCGATCCATCTCGAGCGTCAGCAGGCGCAGCACCCTGCGATATATCACAACCGGGTGTTCGTGCTCCCGCGCAGCAAGCACATCCATCCTCTTTTGCACCGCGGCAAAGTAACGATTTCTATCCGATTCCGTCATGAACGTCATACCGGTCGATGCGATCCGATCAGCGAGCCCGTGGTAGCTCATGGCATTTCCGACGTCCTCGATTATGAGATCGTTCAGCCGATCGAGCGTTACCTGCATAATTGCACGCAGCGTCATCTCATCGCCGCTCTCGATGTATATCCTGTTGATCTCCTCGGTTCCGGACGCCCGCACAAGAAGGCGGGAGATCGTATCCGGATCTGGACCCTCCAGCACAAACTCGACCTTGTCGTGGTACGTGCCACCAGCCCAAAGAACCTTCTGCCCCGCAATGCTCTCGGGTGGGCAATCGAGCCACGAATTAATGATCGTCTCCTTCGGGATATTCGGAGCCCAGATATCAAGCCGTTCATCGAATTTTTTGCCATATAATTCCGTATGCGTCCTCCATATTTCTCCCGGCGGCTTTTTGTGCCATGCGATCATGGAGGCGATCATGCAGATCCCGATGATTCCGTCCTTGTCAGGGAACCGTTTAATCGTGAAACCTCCACTCTCCTCGCCCGCGACTGCGGCTGGCAGATCGTACTTCGCAATCGCTGCGGAGATGTATTTGAACCCGACCTCAGTTACGATGCACGGGAACCGCTGCAGGCTGAGCGCGTACTCGGTATCGTCTGCGACTCGTGTGAGGTTGTAGAACGGGTGCCTGACAAGCGAGTTGATCTGATCCCATTCCGGCGTCGGTATGTCGATTCTTATGTCACGGTCTGCGTCCTCGTTGTCGTGCTCGTGTTTGAGTGCGCTCACCACATCGTCCAGTGCTGTTGACGTGGTTCCTGTGCGTATCACGATGTGGTTCTCCCAGCCGAGCCTCTTGATTGTGAAATCACAGAGCATGGCAAGGAGCTTGTTCAGGTTGGTGAATCCGCCGGAATCAAGAATTCCGCCGCACCGATCGCCATCGGTGTCGTTTGCACACTCAAAGAGCGCGCCTACCCGGTTCAGCCGATCCATGGTCGGGAGGAGCCACTGTTTTTCAGGATTCGCATAAAACCTCAGCCCAAGAAGCTCGTCCTTTTCCGAATCCATCTGAAAGACCGCTTCAGGCGGGATTTCAAGTTTCTCAAAGATATCTGCGATGTAACCCCTTGCAACGCCGTTCATGGCGTTGTGGATGAAGTGGTGGTCCGGCTGTGAATAGAAGTCCCTCAGAAGCCCGTCCAGCTCCTGTGATCTCAGAAAATCAGCGACCCACGTGGTGTATCCATCCCGCATATCAATATACTCAAATCTGCCCTCCGATTGAGCCTGTAACAGGTCATATTTTCCAATTTCAGGCGACCTCATGCAGATGATGTTCGCCTCTCTCTCTATCCGGTCCGTGACCGATGTCGGCGCGACATCGCCGTTCTCCATGCTCCAGCGCTGCCCCTGAGTCGAGAGCGGATTGTGGCTCGGCGTCATATTCTCACCGCCCGCAGCCTCTCCGCACTCAACCTCCCTGAGCCAGTAGACAAGCGCACCGGTGGGCGATGGCTCAGTTGCGAAGCGCACGGAAAACCCACGCGAGAGAAATACCCTTGCGCTCTCGAGAGCGAAGTCTCTTGCGCCGATCCTCGTGTCATACGTGATCACAACAGGTCTCCCGCCCTTCTTCTGCGATATCTCAAGATCGTTGCACATCGCTTCTGTCACGAAATCCGATCGCCTATGTGTGAAATCCTTGTTCACGAAGGCTCTGAACCCCGATGTTCCAAATTTTATATATTTTTTCTCAAAGATCGCGTGCAAAAGCGCCTTCAACTCCAAATCACTGGTCCGGTTCGCAAACCTGTAGAGCTTGTCCGCGATGTTTGCGACAAGCGATGTTCTGAACGGCCGGTATCGTGCAGCACAATTGAGGGCGGTGATCATGGGATACAACTCATCCAGCAGGTAATCATGTATCTCTGAGAACTCCGCCCGATCGAAGAGCGCGAAGAGCGCTGATGCGGCAGAAGCGCGCAAGGTTCGTGCAGAAGCCAGTTGTCTCTGCGCGACTCCGTAAAGATTCCTCGCAGAATCACCGATCTCTCTTCCTGTGATCCTGTTAATCTCGGAATCCGGGTTATCTGTTGTCTCAAACCCGTACTGCCCGGGTTCCACAGCAAAAAGCTGCAACGCTGCGAACAATACCGGAATCTCTTCTGTCGGAAACTCAGCGATCCCATCTCTTATCTTTGCCAGAAAATTCCGGCTCACAGTGTTCGCTACCTCCAGAATTTCGGCATCATCCGTTTCTGTCAGCGCAACGATTAGATCTGAGGTCAGTTCGGATATTGGAATCTCGTCAGCACGGGATATCGAAATCACCGTCAAGATCTCATCCAGTTTGCTCAATACGACTGCTTTGTTCTCTGCAAGCGCCTGCCATCGCATATTCTGATATATACGATCGGTGTGAGGTGTGCTTCCCCCATTTTCTTTGAAATGTTCCATATCTTCACCTACCATTTTAATCGCCCATGTGTATCATAATATCATGGCGGTTGTATTTATCGGTTATGGTATGCAGGGGTGTCACTACTCAGGACACCTTTAATTACTATTTCCGATTATTAGATTATGGGATATTTAACAATGCAACCATAGTCTGACAATATATAGGACAGGATGGTTATCATGAAAAAGGCAGAGAAAAAGAAAGAAATTCAATATTACACGGAAGAACGATGGAATAATTGGATTCAGAATGTAAAAGAGAGTGACTTCAGGATAGACAACGAACGCGAAGATAGCACCGCGATATTTGTCAATATGATGGACGATGTTATCATGTCGTGTCTGAGGGTCGTTTTTGAGTATCGTAAGAAGAAGACATCCGCAGATGATGCGCTTAATGCCATTTCAAGCATCAGCAACATAGTGCTTGCCAATGCTGACCCGGTCAACGATGACGTGGACATGATGTTGCAGTCATTGCAGTCGTCGCTCTTAGGCGCGCTCGTCTCATGCGAATGCTATGCCAAGGGGGGCTACAACACAAAGACGCCGATTACGAGGCTAATCAAAGACGCAATCAGCGCAGAGGAAGAAGACCCCGAGAATGCGCTGGATATTATCAGCGCGGTCGGCGCACGGGTTTTGTCTGGCAAAAAAATGCCAGAAATCACATTTGATATTCCGGACGGACTTGTAGCTGAGTGGCTGGACGGAATCGACTCAATCGTTGCGGCAATGGCTCTTTCGCAGACTGAGTGAGATGCAGTGCGTTCTCACGATAGCAGGCTCTGATTCAGGTGGTGGCGCAGGTGTTCAGGCTGATCTAAAGACGTTTGCAGCGCTAGGAATACACGGCACTGCCGCAATCACCGCAATCACCGCACAGAACACACTTGGAGTTCAGGCTGTACACGATCTTCCGGAGGGTACTGTAATCGATCAGATCCGTGCGATATTGAGCGACATAGAGATCGGTTATGCGAAAATCGGGATGTTGTCCTCACAGACGATCGTGCATACAGTTGCAAGAGAGATTAAGGGGGTTCCTTTCGTGCTTGATCCTGTGATGAGTGCGGAAGCAGGAGGGGGTGCGCTTCTGACAGGCGACGCGCTGGGTGCACTCGTGCGGGAATTGATCCCAATTGCAACTGTTGTCACGCCAAACGTCTTTGAGGCTGAGGCGATAACAGGCATTGCGATCAAAAATATCAAGGATGCGGAGCGCGCTGCCGCAGCGATCACCGATCTCGGATGCAAGGCTGCGGTTGTGACTGGGGGACATTTGAATGGAACCGACGTGCTCTCTGTGGCACGGGATGCTGATAGTGA
>DAWR01000060.1 GCA_002506015.1 Candidatus Methanogasteraceae archaeon UBA261
AGTAGTTACCTTCGGGGTATCTGAAATCATACCCTCTCCAGTCGCCAAGCTCAGCCGGGAAGTTCTTGATCTCCTCAATATTGTTGTATTCGTAAGCGGTCTTGAGGAGCAGGCGATCCCTGGTCTCGTGCCAGTACGAGGTGCCAACAACCGTATAATCCGCGATACCGGATGGTGCCAGAAGGAAGATCAAGACTGCTGCAAGCGAGATTATGCCAAGCATCGTCAGAAGATTCTTTTGAATCTCAGCGATCCGAAACACCCCCCAACGATCAATAAACCTATTNNCTCGAAAAATCATGGAAAAAATCCATCGCCGCCTCGCTACCATAGAAATCGGCTATCATCAGTATGGACGATATCCGTAACACGTTTGCCATGATTGCGAGTGGGAGCGCGGATAGGAATATCGCCACCTTCATGTACATGGATCCGTCCAGCAGATATGCATAGAGCGCGGCGAGCGTCAAAAGCCCTATGCTCGACTTCATCCCGCTGCAGGGCGCGCCAACCTCAAAAGCGGATTCTGCAAGATTGATCTCCGCACCAGTGACGGTTGCCTTGACCCCAAAGACGCTGACACGCGATGCTGCATATCCTGCCGAAGGCGCCTGCAGTGCTGCGCCGATCACCGGTGCGATCGGTATCGGCACCATGAAAAAAAGAAAACCGATCGGAAATAGCAACGCTTTTGTGACATCATTCCCGTAGATTCCGAGAATCATTCCCGCAAGCACAACAATCATGGAAACGGCGGATGCGAACCGGAATGTCAGGAAGACTCCGATGCCATGAATCAGAAGACCTGCTACAATGACCGGAATGCCAAGGCTGGACGGTTCTTTGTCAAGTCGGGCAAGCTCAACGCGTTTGTTCCATATCAGGTAACCGGATATCATCGGCACGATGAAGCCGTACAGATAGTAGGGATCGTTCCACCATGCAGTGAATAGCCAGACCAATGTGTTGAAGTACAGTGCTGCTATCACTACGAGCGTGATTGCGAGGATTGCCGGCGTTGTGTATCTGGCATCGTTCATGGTCTCAATTCAACGAGTTTGCCATAACTCTTTATAAATACTTGTGTTGTTTGTTCAATGCCGCGCAAGTTGACAGTCTCGCAGGATTGGATTATAACGCGTGAGTTTAATCGATCTTTGTGTCATCAGTCGCTGCATCGAGGATCCTGAGAGTGCCCAAGCAGTGTGACGCTGCCAGTGCCTCACCCCGCCACCCCAAACGTCGGATCGCGCTCTATCCAGTCGGAATCGCTGTCTGTATCGAGCCCATCCGCCCTACGCTGCCACGATTTGCCCTCACTCGAACGCGTGTACGCGATACTCAGGTCAACCTCTTCAGAATCGCGATACAGAAACACCTGCCCGTCACTATTATCAAGCTGCACTGCAGTCGTCAGATAATATCCATGCGCCCCGATTATCGTTCCCGCCGGAATATCATGCTTGGCACCATCCTCGTTCTGAAGAACCCAACCGCCAATCTCCAATGACTCCTCGCCGCAGTTGTACAGTTCTGTTGTCTCATTCCCGCGATCTTTCCCTATCGGGTTTGGCATCAGCTCATTTATGACGACACTTGTGGTTGCGCCAGGAGGTCCTGACTTGTTGCCAGCCTCACTATCAGTGTCCGCCCCAACCATCAGCACAAAGTTCTGCTCTGCAAAGTTATCCGCGGGATCCCTGCATCGCACGGTGACCTCGTGTGCTCCGACTTGGAGCGGGCTGTGCGGGTCAAATGTGGCGCCGCTCATGTCATCGTCGCGGGTGATATCCACCGAAACAGCCCCACCATACGGACCAACAATCGTTACGCTGAGCGTCGGTCCATCGATGGGTTCGCTGAAATGGACAACGATATTATCATTCACGCCGATTGAGCTGTTCACAAGCGTTATTTCAGGAGGAGTTCTGTCCGGGATCGAATTCTCTTTCCCGGGTGTTCCAATGCGCCCGCACTTATGTCCCAGCGACGTGTGCCAGTTGTACTCATTCGTGCCATCTTCCGGTAAGATTCGCTCCATCGAATGTCCAACATCATCCCCTTTTCCGGAAAACCAGTTTCCATCCTGATTCGCAACATCGATTCTCTTGGATGTTGCCGGGAATCCGTTGAAGAGTTGCAGCACCTCGCCTCCGTTTTTCATCGTCATGTTTGCGATTTGATCCGGTGTACAGGTCGTGGCGTCCGTATCAGCGATCAGATAATAGCCATGAGCGGATATGATTGCACCCGGGGCAATCTCAATCTCGACATCATCGTTGAGCGTGCCCGTTCCAGCGGTGATCGTCCAGTCCCCTATCTCGATTGGGTGATCAAGCGTGTTGTGGAGCTCGATGTACTCTTTTTCGTCCCACATGATCTCATTTATCACGATATCCCATAGCATTGGATCGTAGTCGTGTGCAGACGGCGCGGGCTGTGGTGTGAGATGTGGCGTGGGTTGCGGTGCAGGTTGTGGCGTTGGCGTGGTATTGAGAGTAGCGCCGGCTGCGGAACCGGCGCCTTCAGACCCTGCTTCGTAGAGAGACGTGACTGTGAGATCGAGCGGGCATTCGCGACTTTGTGGAAGCGTTCGTCTCTGATCTGCCAGAACTGCACGCCTCATTTCAGGCGATCTGACCCGGAAGGCTACGTATTCGCCCGCCTCCGGATTCATGAAGAGCTCGAGATCGTATCGCCCCTGCGCTGTAACCTCTGTTGCGCCGCATGTTTTGTCCCCGATCATTGCGATAATTGTAGTGTGCACCGGCACAGGTACACCCTTGATTGTGATGTTTCCGTGGAAGTGAACTATCCGGAATGTTTCGGATGAGTGTGATGAACGGAAGAGGTCACCCCATGAGTCGTGATTCATTATGGATCCGGCTAACGCCGCAAGCGCAACCGTTGCGAGCAACACCGAGACGACTTTTGCGATGGTGGCTCTATTAATACTGGGGCGCGCGATCATGGGGTCAATCATTCAGGCATTGCTATTTGTATGTTGCGGTGGGGCGGGGGTAGTGCGCATTGTGATGTCAAAATGGTTTTGAAGATGTGGGGAAAACTCCGAAAAAAACCATAAGCACATCTTTGGGGGATCGTGTTCGTGTCAATTATTGATTCATGCCAACCATCTTCTCGCCCCGGGAGTCCACCCCGACGATACTGCACAGGAGCCGCATAACGTAGCAGTCGGCGCACATCCATAGCTATATATATGCTTGATATCAATTATTTAGTGTGACTGCATTGAACAGCAGGCATACGAACTCATGAATTTCATGAGGGGATGGACACATGGACTCAGTAATACAGGAAGCAATAAGGCACGCCGAGAAGGAGAAATCATATCGGCAGAATGCTGCAAATGTTGAGAGCTTCGATGATGCGGCGGAACTAATCGGAGAGCCGCGCATATTGATTGCGGGATGCGGGGGCGCAGGCAACAACACCGCAAGCAGGATGCACGACATCGGTATTGACAGCGTGGAGATCATTGCGATCAACACCGATAAGCAGGACCTGGACAAGTGCAGGGCTGACAAGAAGATTCTGGTTGGTAAGTCGATCACGCGTGGTCTCGGCGCAGGCGGAGACCCGGATGTCGGCAGACAGGCAGCGGAACTTGCGCGCGGGACGTTGAGTGATGTTCTCGACGAAACCGATCTGGTCTTTGTAACCGCGGGCATGGGTGGCGGTACAGGCACAGGGGTTGCCCCCAAGGTCGCTGAGATCGCACGGGAGAACGGCGCAATTGTGGTCGGGATGGTCTCCACGCCATTCCACGTAGAGCGCGGTCGTATAATCAAGGCGGAAGAAGGACTGGCAGAGTTGAGCAAGGCAGCACACACCGTGATCGTGCTTGATAACAACCGTCTGCTCGACTATGTTCCGAATCTACCGATCGGAGCCGCGTTTTCGGTCATGGACCAACTGATCTCTGAGACCGTTAAGGGCATATCAGACACAATCACCAAGCCGTC
>DAWR01000099.1 GCA_002506015.1 Candidatus Methanogasteraceae archaeon UBA261
CCTATGGTGTGAGCCTTTCCATATACCTACAGATTGTGATGTAATGCCCCCTTCAGAACCGTATAGCCAGAAACCATAATCTCGGTCCACAGACTCAATCCATGAACCAGATAGTAACTCGATTCTCTTCCTTCTATCAGCGTTTCACCATTCTCAAGCGCACATCTGACGTCATCCCCCTCCGGGGTCCGGGTCCGGGTAACCGCCCCCCCCATACCGATCTCAAAGCCGAGATGCGCATCGCTTCCTGCGGTAACAGGTATTCTGCAGTCCTTTGCAAGTTCTAGTGCCTTCTGGTTCAGATTCTTCGGAGACCGTGCGTTGAATCCCTCGATTAAGTCAACATGCCCGAGCAAGTCTCTCGGAAAGACGATTCCCTTCCGAAACGGGTGGGCAAGGACAGTTAGCCCGCCCTGGTTCCTGATCTCATCCACAACATCCGCAAACACCCGTGATCGGATCTCAGCAGTTAAGAATAGTCCGATCACATCCCCGTACTCGGTCTTTATCTCGGAGCCAACTATGACGATAAAATCATCGTCTTTATTGACCTTTGATGTCTCAACACCACCTTTTATTGTATTGTGATCTGTTACCGCAACTCCATCAAGCCCTTTCTTCTTTGCAACCTTTAGTATCATATCCGGTCTCAATAGCGAGTCGTAAGAGTACTTCGAGTGGATGTGCAGGTCAAACTTCACAGCCCGAGCACCTCCCTCACAGGTGCGAAGCTGAAACTATCAAGCAAACCCTCCAGCTTTGTCCGTGTTGATTTAATCCCGCAATATGTTATGAATCTTGATTGCAGGGGGAGTTTCAACCGCGGCATTATCGGGACTATCTCCCATGGATGAAGGTAGATTACTGCGGGTCGTTCCTCGTTCACAATTCTGATCATCCCTTTTAGTGTATTTAACGGCAGAACCCGCAGGTAAAACCCCCCTGATATCGGGATTTTCCACGCATACTCAAGAATCGTCAGTGGGAACTCGATTATCTTGCCGTTCGGGTCATTCTCTGCCACGTTCCGTGCGGACGGTCTGTATATTCCGAGGGGCGCATCTTGCACTCCGTACAGATATGTCGTCACCGGGAAGATGCTTGAATCGTATTTGAAGCCATATCTCGCCAGCACATCAAAAGCCCACCCGGTCGTGTTGTCTATTGAGAACGACGGTGCCCTGAACCCGATTGGCGCATCCCCTGTAATCTCCCTGAGCAATCGCACAGACCAAAAGATCTCGTCCTCGAACCGATCTCTTCCAAGTTCGTGGAGCGTTCTGTGGGAACATGCGTGTGACGCAATCTCATGCCCGCGGCTGTGAATCTCTGCCACGAGCTCGGGGTACTTCTCGGCGACAGCACCCAGCACAAAAAACGTAGCGCTCACGCCAAACTCATCCAGGAGACTCAAGATCGGCGTTGTCATCTTGATTATGAGGTCGTCTCTCTTTTCCGGGGCGAAACCCCTGATTAATTCAGGCGAATGCCAGTATTCAAGGTCGATTGTGAGTGCGTTTTTCATTTGCATCAGATGGGCTTTCTCAGTATGAAATCCCACATCTCCCTGTCAAAGATGTATCGTGCCACAGCCAGCGTAAATCCGAGTGTCGGACCCGGATCATCCCGCGAGAGGATATCATAGTTTGTGTTGAACTTAACAAATTCCCTGAGGTTCTTTTGTTTGTTGGGCGTGCTCATGAACCAGAGTATGTCTCCCGGAAGCAGCCATCTGCATCTCACGCCTAAATCGTACTTCAGGTTGCATTCAAGATCTCCATCTGTCACCAGTTTATATAACAGATACGGGAAGTTTACCCCTGCAAGAATTGAGAGCTGAAGAGACCCCCAGAACCGGGGGTTGACCTCCATTAACTTTGGTATGCCGTCTCTCGGGTCAATCCTGAACTCTACCATCGCAACACCTGACCAGCTCATGGCAGTCAATAACTTGTTGGCAAGTTTTACAGCTATATCGTCTCGGATCGTCTCTCTGAGCGTGCTCGGTCCGCCGGACGCCGGATAAGACCGGAGCCTCTTCTGAACGCTTAGCGCACAACAGCGGGAATTGAAATCAAAGAGCGTGTAAACCCCGATCTCATCCCCTTTTGGTATGTATTCCTGAACTATGAACTGCCCGTATCGATCCCGGACGTATCTGCACCGCTTCAGGAGATCGTCTGCTGAATTACAGAGGAAGACGCCTCGCGCCCCAAACCCGGTCTCCGGTTTCACCACGACCGGGTACTCCGGATCTATGCCATCCAGTCTCTTCTCGAGATCATAATAGCAACCCGTAAAATACGTCTTCGGGCAGGGGATGTTGTTTTCCATGGCGATCTTCAGTGTCTGTGATTTATCGACTGCCTTGACCACAGTTGGGTAGTCTGCGAATGGCACAATCGTGTGCTCTGCGAATTCATCCTTCTGCTTGAGTATGGGTAGTACTGTGGCGTCGGTCACCGGGAAGATGACGTCGTAGTCTCTGCTTTTTACTACATCCAGTACATGAGCGGTGAACTCTTCCGGATTTTTTGTCGGTGACGGGTAAACGATGTGACCAGCGCAGTATCTGGAGAAGAACCCGGTTGCGAATCGGGTCTCCTCTCCTGCGTCTACGTAGAATCCTTTGTTCCCGAGAGCTCGTATTATGGCGAGCGAATTTCTCATCTGGGCGTCGAGTACCAGTACTTTTGGCATGTTACTGTGCGTCATTTTCTGAGGGTGGTTATTGGCTGCCGGAATGTGTTGGAAAACCACAGATGTTAATGATGACCCTCTGCTACTCTCTGTGGTTGCTCTTCTTTACCATTGCCCACAAGTTATCCGGAATACATAAAAAAAAAGAAGAAGAAAGGATTACTCCTTTCTTCGCAGAACCACGAATCCAGCCAGCGCCAGAAGCGCGATCAGGGACAGGATGCCGGGGGGTGTTATGGCAGGGACCGGGTTGTAGTTCAGGGGTGTTGGGGCGGGGGTTGGTACGCTGATATCAGAACCAGATGGGAACATTGCAAGTATTTGTGCAGATACGTCTACCACATCATCGAAACTGTAATCATTCCCCAATAGCGCTTCAGGAGCTGTGAAGTGATGCGTCTCGCCGCCGGAAATAAGGTACACCCCCGGATGCCCCTGCTCACGGATCAGCAATCCGTCCGACTCCGCTCCTGTGGTGATAAATCTTGGTCCCCGCGGATAACCAGCCGGGTTGAACTCGCTTGTTGGAATTGTACTATCCCAGCCCGGCACACAGGACATGTTGTTGATCACGTCCCAGTCTGTGACCTCGTAGACTCTGGCGTTCTGGAACCAGTAGGTAAAGCTAAAATCTAATTCGAAGAGGGACTTGTCAGGGGGATCTGGTTGATTCAGTCTCCTACAAAGGTGATCTGACGCCCACAGATCTACCCAGTGTTCGCCAACCTCGGACCACCAATCGGGTAGTTCTTCAATGTCATGATACTCACCACAAATTTCCACACTATCCCCTATCGCGGCATGGATATAACAGAAGGGAGGGCATATAGGGTAACCGACTGTCACCACCGCCCCTATTGTTAAATTACCCGTTGGATCGGAAATGATTTGATCAATTTGAACATTATCACCGGCTGCGCCAAGCGCATCAATGACAGGTGCTCCAGTCACCACACCTCTGAATTTAACATTGTCCACATTCTCGACATGACTCCCGCTCGCAACCTCAATCGTATCCCCCGCCGCCGCCCCCACACACGCAAGCAGCAGCACCGCGAGCACACCCGCGCCGAGAATTGTTCGCAAATCAATACGTGTTTCGGTTGTTGGGGGACGCTTTGTCATAATAATCGACTCCGATATGTTACATCCGTACACACAACCCACTCCCATAAAAGCATTTCGCCCCCCTCATAACATAACCACGCTGAGCCGCCGCCCGACCACATAGGCGCCCGCGAGCCCCAAATGCATCCGACAACCTTCGCGGCAATCGCCCCCCCCACCACGCCCCTGCCCCGCGACCTGCGCCAGCCACAAACCCAAACGTCGCCCCCGCTGCCGTGCCCCCCTGAGTACCGCAGCAGCCCCAATCGCAAAGCCACTAACGGGTCAAAGGCACGCCGTCAGCATAATCTACGCAAGTATCTGCACGCGGTTTTTCGACACCCACGACTTCATTCGGTCTGGCGCCTTGACCTGCGATCTATCAACTAAATACTTTCTAAAATGGAAAAATATTCATCCCTGGTCATACCAACCGTGTTCGTATTGTTTCGTATGATGATAACCGGGATTTCACCATATCTTGGGATGACTACAGCCCTTTTTTTGCACGTTCGTGGTGAAATATTAAATGGTCTCCTTTCTATCTAACGAAGACACAACCGTATTTCTCGAAGATTTTAACCTGTGTTTGCCAGTTTGTGGGCTTTATTTTCATCACAGCGCCTCAACAGAGATTGATAGCTCTCCGAATCCCACAATCTTCTTCTCTGTTTCCAGCACCTCATCCTCTACGACATAACCGGCTTCTGTCAAAAAGTCTTTCAACGTTCCAAGCCTGGCTGTTTCTTCCAGTTGTATCTCTATAACTTCCCCCAAATTCTTCTTTGCCCCATCCTGCGTATGTCCACAACTCACAACATCCAATTCCGGGCAATATGCGGTGAACATTCCTCCTTCCGTCCATATCTCAACAGTAGTGATCATCTTTTTCATGGTTATCCCTTACCGTTCAGTTGAGATGCTATATTGAATTTTTCGCTTCGCCTGTCATCTCGGAAAACACAATCCTTCGAATCCGCCACTCGCACCGTCACCACATCCGCGTCATGACCAATTAGCGTGAGCCGCATGTTCACGCCCACATAATCGGGCATTCGTCCCGCCCCGCACCTCAAATCATGCCCCCCACGCTCGCAGTATCCACCGCCACGCTTGTGTCCCGGGGACACCGCCCGAGCAACAAACCCGCGGCGCCGTCCGTGCCCGCGCAAGCAGGTACCACTGCTCTGGTGCCCATGCGTCGAGCTAATATCAGATTTTCATGCATTGTTACATGATGCTCTCCGGTTCAAAAGTGATGAAGCAAGGATTAAGAAGATCATCCATGAAACTCAAGTACAGGAGATGAGTATAAAGTATTGAAGTTAAAGTCAATAGTGGCGATGGTATATGAAAATAGAAGATGTCATTTCAACACTGAAGAAATTTGATTTTGTTCACTCAATCATCCTTTTCGGCTCAAGGGCTATAGGAAATTGGAGAAACGAGAGCGATTTCGATATATGCATCATACCAAAACCGGACATGGATGTTGGTTTAAAGGAGAGAGTATCTCTTGAAAATTCAGTACCAGAGAACATAGATATTTCGCTGCTTAATGAACTGCCTGTAAATATCCGCAAAAGGGTTTTTCTTGAAGGGAAGGTGCTTTACACCAAAGATCTCTACTACGTCTTGACCCTTGCAAAGGAGACAGAGATGGAGTACATAAGGTACGGAAGTATGAGAAGGGACTATCACAAAGCCGCTATGAGGCGGGTAAGTACAAGACTCGGGTGATTAATTTGGATATCGAAAGGATAATTGATAAAATGGACGATCTGGAAAAATGCCTGAGAGAACTCGATGAATACCTTCCGGAAGGTGTGGAGGAGTATTTGAGAAATGGGATGAGGAGAAGGGCGTGCGAGAGGACATTCCAGTTAGCATGCGAGAATCTACTGGATATCTGCAACATGGTCATATCGGATGAAGGGTTAGGAATGCCGCGTGATAGTGGGGACACAGTACGAAAGCTTGCCAGTCATAATATGATATCAGAATCCCTTGCATTACGGCTTGAGGAACTGATCGGGTTTAGAAATCTGCTTGTCCATCAATACGGCAAGGTGGACGACTCCAGAGCGCATAAGCATCTGTATGGTGAGTCAGGGGATTTTTACGAATTTCTTGAAGAGATTGAGAGATTCATCACTTCAAAAAGAGACGGATATAGTGAACGCCGAACAAACTGAGTGTTGACCGAGTCAGCAATTCTCGGCTATGCCATCGCTCACATTCTCAGGCATTCATCCCCACTCTGCACGAAGGTAGTGTCATAATCGCTCGCCGCATGCATCCAACCGCAATTCCGCGGTTAACCCCTAAACGGTTCTCACACATGAGTAGAATCTGTTTAACCACGACAGAAAAAAAGAAAAAAGTAACAGAAGACTCATCGCCTTCTGCTGAATAGGAGTGCGGCTACAAGAACGATCGCCATGCATGCCGCTGCCGGTATGAACGGGGTCGCCGCTCCCGCTCCCGCCCCGGTACGCTCCTCGCCGGTGCCCGTTGTTGCAAAGCTCTCTCCGGTCAGCCCGAGTTCGGCAAGCGGGTTGACATTGACGCTCTGAAGCTTCTGCGCCTCTGAAAAGTCGTTCACCTCGAAGCGGTGGATGACCTTTACGAGGTCTTTACACTCATCAGGATGGTCCACCATCCATGTGACGCACTTCAGGCGGCACAGCCAGAACGGCTCGTTCTCATAGTCTGCGCCGCTCAGTTCCCTCGCCTTCTCGGTGTCAAAACCGAGAACGATTCCCTCGCCGTGTTGTTCCACCGTATTCCATGCGATGTATATGGTGGTTGCGTCTTTTGCGTCCGGCGCAAGCTCGTCGATCTGCTCGGCACTCAGTTTCGTTGAGAAGTAACCTTTCTTCCCGGCGTGGTGTCGAGCAGTGCTGTTATCGCGTCGTTTCTACGTCGAGGACAACTGAGATTAACGTGTCTCCGCCCAGTGTGACTGCACACTCGCGACCGCCCATCGTCGGCAGTTCTGATCGTATGACGTCAACCATGTGGTAGCCGACCAGTGTACCTGCACAGATGTGGGTGTGCTCCTCCAGAATCGCTGCGAATTCAGGTGTTGGGTGCTTCGCGAGCACGTTTCCACCCCACACGATCATCCATGCATTCTTCTTGCCATGATGTGATTCGATTGCATCCCACTGCTCGGGGTCGTTGATCAATTCATCCTTGTCGACGTTGAGCTGGTAGGTTGTGAAGACCACGTCGCCACGCACCTGTACCAACTCACGCATGAGCTCGTAGTGGTTCTCGGTCTCATCCCTTGCAAGGTAATCCCCGATCACATCCTCGTTCACCCAGAGGGATATGCAGTCCATGCTGCTCGTATTGAAGAATGCGAACCAGACCCGGCTGTCAACAGACGTTCGGGGCATGAGCAGGTTGTTCTTGCCAATGGTGCATCCGGATTCGTCTATTACGGCATCAACGCACTGTTCCGTACTCTTTCCATCGATGGATGCGACATATCCTGCGTTGGTGAAGACCATCAGGTTCGGATCGTTCTTCGCAAACGAGAGCAAAAACCTCCTAACCTTGCCGCCTTGAAGCCGAGCATATTCATGATCGATATGTTGTCCGGAGAACCTCTCGTGCTGAAATCTGCGAGCGATCCGAGCATGGGATAATCGGTCACGATATCGCCTGATGCTTCCGTCTCTGGTAGTAGTGCCGGGAAGTACAGGAAGTTGGGGTCAGTCGAGAGCACGAGATCGCATGCAGAGACCGGCGGTATGATATCGATATCGGGGAGCTTCAGGTTTACGTCAGGAACGGATAGTGGGGACGCAACAAGTTCATGAGAGCTTGAATCATTCGCAGTCTCCGAATCAGCCTCTGGCAGGATTTCGAGGATCTCGAGCGGGTTCTCTCCGGTTGTGAAGAGCTGGTTCAGTTCTTCCTCATTGACCTTGAAGTGCTTCTCGATCTGATGGACGGCACTGTCGAATGTTCTATTGATGGAATGAAGCACTCTTTCCAGAATCTCTCTAATCGTTGATGCATTGCAATCTTAGATTAGCTGAGAATATCCGTTATTTTCTACTGAATT
>DAWR01000010.1 GCA_002506015.1 Candidatus Methanogasteraceae archaeon UBA261
GTAGGTCACATCCTGCATGTTTACTGTGTCATCTTCGTTCGCGTTACCGAAGACGCCGAGCGTGTAGTCTGATGCTGCGACTGGCATCGTAGCAATCAAGAGCACCAGTAACATCGCAAGAAGCGATGTACCAATTCTTAATCCGGTTCTATTTAGATTCATTCGATATATCTCCTCAACTCATTTAAATTAAAGATGAAAACGGGATTCCACCAGACTCGTCCTTTTAAACACATCTCTCACACCTCAGGATACACAAACACGCCACATTCGTTGAGATTGTACTCTATTCGCATAAACTCTGTTAGAAACTCTTCGTGAATCTCATCTGAATTGAGATCCTCGAATCGATCCGGATAGAGCCATTTTGCAACCGTTACAATCCCGATGGGCAGCTGTGCTCCGATTGAGAAGTCGCCTGAGATTATGTGAACTCTATCGTTCTGAGCCGCCATAACATTCTCAAAGCCAGGCAGGTTCTTTATCTCCTCGTGATACGCTCTCATCGCTGTGTCATCATCCACCTCGTACCCGCCTTTGTAGGATAAGCCGGTTACGACCTCTGGATTCTGCTCTATCACCCATTCCACCTCGACATCACCGTGATACCCAATCTGCTCTTCTGCTATGTTTATGCCACCTGCCACAGTGCAGAGGTCGGTGTATCCGGTCTCCGATGCATAAGCCCATCGAACAAGCTGGTCTCCGCCGGTCTTCTTCTCCCGTTCCATGAAGACTGTGACCTTATCCTCCTCCGCAATATCTGCGACCCTCTTCTTCACTGTATCAACGTAGCCATCATACCACGCAAGATACGCACCTGCCACATCTCCACTGCCGAGTACGTAGCCAAGCATCGCCACCTCTCCCGGAAGACTGTCCACCCTTGAGAGATCCATACGAACAACAGGTATCGTGCCAGGTAGCTTATCCTCAAGCGTGGCTGGGTCCGGGAAGTTTGTGAAGGTTATGACCAGATCCGGGTCAAGCATCAATATCTGCTCCAGATCAGGTGCCCGCACAGTTCCGATGGATGGAAGCGTGCTGAGCTCCGGAAAAAGCCTTCCGCGTGAGATCACCGTACTATCGACGCCAACCACTGCATCATCCGCACCCAGCACGCAGACTGTTCCTGCATGGCGCATATGAAGGGGGATTACTCTCTCAACCGGCATCTTCACTGTAATCGTTCGATCAGTCGAATCCAGAACCGTAAGCTCCTTCTCTTTTCCCAGTATGACGAGCTCGATCTGGGTCACGTCCTGCATGTTGATCCTGTCGTCATATTTCGCGTCTGAGAGTTCTGTCTTATCCCGGTATTCGAGGATGATCAGCTCGGTGTAGGTCACATCCTGCATGTTNNGTGTCATCTTCGTTCGCGTTACCGAAGACGCCGAGCGTGTAGTCTGATGCTGCGGCTGGCAGCGCAAGCGCAAGCATTAGCATTGTCATGGCTATTGTAGCCGATATTCTATTCATTCCCATTGTGTAGTACCTCTTTAGGGTAGACTTTTACGTTGTATGGTTACACGCAAAATATATGTTACATAGCGCGTGTATTATTGTGAGTAATCCATCCATTACTTAAAACTTTTGATCAAGTCAGTAGAACCAGATAACAACAAGCATGCCAAACCGCCACATACCACGCCTGCCGAACGCTCCGGCACTCTCAAGCCCGGTGCTCCATTCAGAGGAAGTATTCAAGCGGTCTGCGTTGCTTGAGAGTGTCTTGAAGCCGAGATAGCAGTCCTGCCATTCGGAAAAAAGAAAAAGAGGAAAACGAGAGGGGAGAACAACTCCTCCTCCTCCAACGAGCGCACTCACAACCATATCCACCACTTTATTTAGCCTATCAACTCACATCCAGCGGTGGATATGCCTGAATCAAGTCTTCCGGATACGGTACGCCCAGCATCTCATAGTGTTCTCTGTAAACACCCCCCCCGGATACAGATCAAACTCCGGATGGGCACTGTCTAAAAATCCAGTGATATCCACACTTTCCGCCCGCCCAACTCCCATAGTCTGCATGTAAGTCCATGACCAGAGAATGCACACCAGATTTACCACATTTTCTCAACAACACACCCCAAAAACATCCGGACAACGCCCCCAGACCCCCCACAAAACACCAGCAGCGACCGCAAATCCTGCGAATCGCGAATCGCAAGCGCGCTGAACACCCCGGCGCGACTGCACTGGAACCAGCAGATCAGAACAACCGGCACATGCGAATCACATTTTGCCACAACACCTCCGACCGCACCCGGATTGTGGCAGCATGGACTCTAAGATCAGTCCCGCCACACTACTCGATCAAGCTCGCCGTTCCGCTGATGCGGTTCAATGCCAACGGCAATGCGGAGCGGCTAAACACGTATCAAACCAGAAAGCAGCCGGCACAAGACCTGAATCGATCTACACTCGAACACTAAAACGACTCCACAGTCCCTGTGGGGAAGTAGTCACAAAAAAGAAGAGGGTGAAGGGATCGCCACCTTCACATATCACTGCAGAACGTATGTCCCACCCCGTTCGTTCGGGAACGAAACCCAGTTGAAGAGCAAGACTGCGTCGCCAATGTTCGTCGCAGTATCGCCGTTGACATTCGCATTGTCCGGCGCACTGAGCACATAAGTCGTCCCCCTCTCATTCACAAACGAGACCCAGTTGAAGAGTAAGACTGCATCGCCGATGTTAACCACGCCGTTACCGGTAACGTCGCCCGGGACTCTTGACACCACATTCCAGATCCACGTCTGCATGTCAGTACCGTTTGCGCTCTCAACAACAGCCGAGACGTTCCGGACGCCAGTAGCTGCACTCGTGTTCGTGTAGCTCGCAGCAACAACGCTGGTATTCGTATCCTGAACGATTGTTCCGTTGATGTACCATGTCACATCCACGATCTGGTCGAGCGTGATGTTAAACGTCCGTGTCGCATTGGGTTCGTCTCTGACGGGCGTTTCCGGCGCATGAGCTGTGATGTCTGGCGGTGCAGCCTGCAGCACCGGTGCAAACACACCGAAACTCGTGATGTTCACGCCAACAACGTTGGCTGAGGTGTCCAGATACTGCGCCCCACAATTGTCGTACCACGTACCGTTGTGCTTCCGGACTGCGAGACTCGATTCATCCAGACCACTCACATCGAAGTCAGAATAACTGAAGTTCAGGAACAACCATGCACCAGCGCTCTGATTCGCAGCATCGATGAACTTGCCGATGCTCTGCCGTCCTGCGGGGTCTGCCGCCGGCGAACCCACGCCTTTGAGCGAGACGTCCCCATTGTGGGTGAAGGATATCGCTGTGCCGTTGAGTATGTTGTCTGTGAATGTGGAGGATGAATTCTCAACATATAGGTCCCAGTCGTTGCTCGATGCGGTGTTGTCTGTGAGCGTGTTATCGCTAGAAGACCCAAGGAAAACGCCGATGTGGTTGTTTGATGCGTTATTACCCGAAATGTTGCAATGATGCACGCCGTTGAGATACATTCCTGCACTATTAGTGCCTGTCGCGCCGGTCAATGTCAATCCGGTAATTGTCACATAATCCGCGGTCACATCGAATGCGTGGTCACTCGAACTTAACGCGTCCACGATACAGTTCTCAGAGCCGTTCGCAGAGCGAATCGTCAATTGCTTGTTCACATTCACGTTTTCATTGTATGCGCCGTCCTGTACACAGATTTCATCATACTCGGTTGCGTGATTTACTGCTGACTGTATCGGCGTTGTGCTCGTATTGAACGTACCGCTACCCCGCCACCAGCCGGATGTGTTGACGCAGATGTCGCCGCAGGTGCAGTCGAATGTTGCCACCATCCTGGCGCGGAGACATGCATTACAGCCACTATCTGCCAGATCCGTCCACGGACTGCCATCGTTCTGCCTGATAAAGCTCACATTCGACTGTATCGGTGGATCCACCAGCCCAGAGATTCCGTATTCAACCGGTATGGGGTAACCAAATTCTGGCGTGGTCATATTGACGCCAACCGTGAATTGCTGACCCACACCCCTCGGAATCGGAGTGTTCAGTGGTATAGAGTAGTAACCATACTCCTGACAGTTGCCGGTTTGACTGGCAAGTTCACATCCAAAATAACCATCCCAGACATACATCTCGTACTCGGCATTGTTGCTTGTCGTCCAGAAGTTGACATGAGTCACATTCCCGGATTGGTCCGCGGTAAAGACACTTGCAATCCAGCTGCTGCTGTTACCGTAGCCCACGCTATTTACAAAGCCAGCCTCATCCCAGTAGAGTAGTTCTTCACCAGGGACCGGGTCATTATACTCAAGATAGGTTATTTCTGTGGCACTGCTTGAGTTGTATGCAAGATAGAAATAGCCGCCATTCCCCCAATCAGTGTCCCAGCTGTTCTTGACAATCCATGCGCCCGCCCCATCATGATCCGGGTCGGGATGCGGGACAGAATCGTTCCATCCTATGATCGACACGAGATGGTTTGCAGGTTCAGGGCTTGGATAATAGTCATAAATGATTCCCCACGTTGAATTCGTATAGTTACCACTTGAGTTCCAATAGAAAGACATTGTAACAGGTCCATTCCCATACACTGTACTCTTTATCACGTCGATTTCTGACCCGTTATTTGTTGCAAGTCGGTATCCGTCAACCCTCTTGGCGGGTGTACAATCATCGCATACACACGATCCATCACAGTTCAACGCCGTGGTGTTGTAAGGATTACATGATTCCGGAACAGAACCTTTCTTGATGAAAACCTCGGCGGCAAGCTCGCCCCATCCACCTGCGTTACAGGGGTCGCCAGTGTTGTTATACAGATATGTCCATGAGCGGTCAACGCACAGGGCTACGCTCTGCTCGGAGAAATTATGCTCTACACCCTCATTTATCAGAACTGCCGATTCCAGTACTGACGTGGTTCCGAACGTCCAGCAGGTGCCGCAGGAAGCCTGGTTCTTGACCGGGGTCACGTTGCCGGAGTCCAGCCAGTCGAAACTGCTGGGAAGCGCACCTGGCGCCTGCAACCTCTCAACCGGAATATCGTCCAGATGGCTCAAGTCCATGGGCTGGGGAATGTAGCCGCAGATGTGGTCATTGGATGTCTTAAGCGGACTCGTCTGGTAAGCCACAAAATCCGGATTCAGTGGAGCCAATTGGAGTGCTCCGGTTGCGTTGAAGATGCGTTGGTCTGCTGTGCTGTTCGCAATCTCAATATCCGGATGCATGATTGTGCAGACATCTTCATCTGGCGGCTGGCTCGCCATCGCTGGCGCCAGCGTCACTGCAAGGACTATCGCCGCAATCACCGCTGCTGCGACGGATGATGTAATCGTTCTTGTGTTCGTATCAGTACCCCCTGATTAATTCATGCCGCTCTGCAGAGCAGCGAATCCACACCCCGTTGACACGTCCAACTTAGTCCCAATCCCACATAAATTTACCCATGCATCATGCCATCAGACTGGCGGAGGGATGAACCGGTTGATGCAACACATCGGGGATCCTAAAAAAAGAAGAGAGGTGGAGGGATCAATCCCTTCACATTTTCATTGCAGAACGTACGTCGTTCC
>DAWR01000031.1:0-3500 GCA_002506015.1 Candidatus Methanogasteraceae archaeon UBA261
TACGAGGAAGCACTGACATTTCAAGTAGGTAGAAGGACGATTAAGGAGAGTGTAGAACTTGCTGACAAATTATTCAAAGACTGAGGTTGTTGCAGACACCTCTTCGTTGATCTCACTGCAAACCGGTGGCGTTTTAGAACTATCACTGGACTTATTCGATGTATCAATTCCGGAAATTGTTGTGACCGAGCTGAAAGATGTGGCTGGCTATGATGATGCGCATGGAAAAAGTGCAAGATATGTGCTCAGGTTGATAAAAGAGGATAAGATCAGCGTCAGAGAAGTTATCAGCATTTCAGAGACAGAATCACGGGTAGAATCAAGGGTAGATGCAGGAGAGATGAGTTGTCTGAATCTATGCAGGCAGGAGCAGATACCTATACTTGTAACCGATGACTGGAGGGCATTACCAAAACTGATCGAAATATCTCTCATCCACAAACGTCGTAGTCTCTGTATTTGTGATCCGCGCTCTACTGAACAGACGTGTGCTGGATTACGGTGGCATTCCCAACCGGAACCTGATCGACCATATCGATAGGGTGGGGGTTATTTTTTACGATAAAAAAGGGATGGACCGTGAGAAATAAGAAATTATCCGAATGACCAGAGTTTTTATGTATTCGCTTCAAATTACGGGTTGTCGAGTGGAGCCCGATAGCTACACCGCTTCTTGTTGAGGTAAAGCCCCGGGGTTACTGGAGCCCCTCCCGGAACCGGACGTGAAACACGGACACAACCGTTTCGTATACCACGTTTCGGAAATCTATTTCACGATAGCGTATCTTTTTATACTCTTACGTCAGATGAAAGTAGTATGTATGAAGTGGATATAATTGAGCGTTTTTCAAAGGTGCCTGTGTTCACGTTGTCGGATGTTTCACAGGTGATCACAAACAGGGACTATGCAAAAAAATTTATGTCCGGGATGCTTAAGAAAAATAAAGTGAACAGAATCCGGAAAAATCTATATACATTTCATGATGACCCTTTTCTTGTTGCTACATACATATTAAAGCCAAGTTACATATCATCAGTCTCATCGCTTTCGTACCATCACCTGATAACACAAATCCCGAAGGAAATCTTCTGCTTCACGCCAAAACCGACACGAAAATACTTCTTCCGGGAATCAATAAGATTCCATCACACAAAATATTTCTTTGGCTTTGATATGGAAAATTACCTTGGTCACATAATCGCTATCGCAACCCCCGAAAAAGCGGCAATCGACTCCATCGGAAAAGTTCCGCTATCGATTATAGAAGAAGCGTTTGGAGATATGGATCCTGAAAAGATGATACGCTACCTCCATAAGATCAAAAAAAGCAGCATAATAAAAAGAATCGGCTACATGCTTGAAGCATACGGATATGATGCATTCCCGGAACTGAACAGATATATCAACGACAAATACATACCGCTCGACCCTATAGCAAAACAAAGCGGAACAAAAAACAGGAAATGGAGACTGATAACCTGATACTATGATAACAAAAGAAATGCTGAGGGCGGTTGGAAGAAGGAAAGGACTGACAAATAGAGGGCAGATTGAAAAAGACTATTTTCAGGATCTGTTCCTGTACCATATCTACAAAAGAACCAATTTGCTGGCATTCAAAGGAGGAACGTACCTCTATAAAATCCACAACCTGCCGAGATTCTCGGAAGATATTGACTTTTCAGTACTTGGCGAGATCGATGCAGAGAGGCTGATTAAGGACATTTCCGGCAGAACGGCATCGGAGATAAAGAGCATCAAGAGAACGAAGAACTCTTTGCTTATAAAAATTGCGATCGGCGGCATACTCACGCCGTATAACTCACTACGGATTGACATAAACATGGAAAATGTGGTATTCAAGTACGATGTGGTAAACTACATACCACCCTACATCGACATAAATCCGTTCTCACTGCGGGTTCTGGACTTATCTGAAATGGTGGCTGAAAAAATTCATTCAATCTATGCAAGAGAGAAGGCAAGGGATCTTTATGACCTCTTTTTCCTGCTTCGGTTTGTTGAGGTGGATAAAAGCATAATTGAGCGCAAGTTAGGAATTTTCGGCATGGAATTTGATTTTAGAACATTTGAAGAAGAGATAAGCGGTATGGAAAGCTTATGGATTCCGGAACTGAAGCCATTCGTTCTGACAGAGCTTGTCGGATTTGAGATTGTGAGAGGTTTCGTCCTTGACAAACTCTCGAAGGTATATCCGGAAGAAGACGCTTTCAGGTAGGCGAAAAGTGATATGCACACCACAAGAAAAATAACCGCGGAGATTCGCAGAGTCGCATCATCCTCTGCGTCCCTCGAGCGCACTCTGCGGTTAAATCCCGTGTGGCTTATGTTGTGTTCCGGGTCAAGCAGTGCCGGTATGACACGGTCGCGTGATACTGTTTTAGGTGCTGAGTAGTCACCTTAAAACTTTCTATCAGTGTCGTAGCATGAAGTAATAGACATAGCACCCACCCATCACACTCCCCTCGACAACCTTTTACTCCTTTCACCAGTACTCTCGCCGTTCTCTCAGTATAAGATATATGAATAGAGGAACGCCCATAAAGGCTGTCACCACCCCTACCGGAAGAATTGCAGGCGCTATAATCTGCATCGAGACTATATCTGCCAAAACAAGCAATACCGCTCCGGCAAGACCCGATGCGGGGATTAAAAATCTGTTATCTCCGCCAATAACCATGCGGGTTATGTGCGGGGCAACAAGTCCTATGAAACCGATTGCGCCGGTGAAACAGACGATGGTCGATATCAGTAATGATGCAAGTATCAATGTAAATACTCTGACACGCTCGACATTCACACCGAGGCTCTTTGCAGATTCGTCTCCGGCGCCCATCACATTGATGTCCCATGACTTCAGTATAATCAGAGGTATTGCGCACCCAAGCACGATAGACATCGGGAAGAGTTTGCTCCACGCCGCTTTTCCGAGGTCTCCCACCATCCAGAATACCACCGCTCTCACTGCTTCCGCTTCACCAAAGAACTGCACCAGCGTTATAGCCGCACTGAATAGATACATCATCGCAATGCCCCCGAGTATCATTGTTTCAGGCGTAGCTCGTTTGTGTCGCGCTATTGCATAGATGAAGAATGTGGGGATCAGGGAGAAGACAAATGCATTTCCTATAATAAGATACTGCCCGCCGATGAAGCCGGCGCCGAAGATGATGGCAAGAGCAGCACCAAATCCGGCGCCATGAGCGATTCCGAGCGTGTACGGGCTTGCGAGTGGGTTTCTGAGTATTCCCTGCAGCACAGATCCTGCAATAGCGAGACTGAAACCGGCAACGATACCGAAAAGGATGCGTGGGAGCCTTATGTTCCATATAATCGTCGTCCCGATCGCAGGAACCTCGAAATAATCCGGAAAGAACCTGTGAAGAATCGTGCTGTAGACCTCTGCGATTGAATATTCCACAGGTCCGAGAGTCACGCCTATTCCAAGCAGGAGAACGATTAACAGAGAGAGGGAGAC
>DAWR01000031.1:3556-6807 GCA_002506015.1 Candidatus Methanogasteraceae archaeon UBA261
TCTCGTTTCCGCGCCCTCTGATTGTGACATCTCGATGTCAATCCTTCTTCCCCATGACAATCATCGAGGGGCTTGACGGGGTTTGAATATCGAAGATACGTATGTTCGAGAATCCTGCTTCTCTCAATAGACCTGCGTACTCATTCACGGTGTAGCACTGCTGGTCTCTATTCACCATGGAGATGTAAAGGTCAAACAGAACCGATATCCGCGGACCTGTCCTGCTTTCATCGAGAACCCAGTGATTGAGGATTACGGCACCACCAATATCAAGAGAGTCGTAGATTTTACGGAGAACCGCTTCTATGCCTTCCTTTCGGTACAATACATGTGAAACAAAGACCAGATCGTAACCGTTCCCGATGTCATCATCAGTTGCGTCTCCTGCCACCAGTTGTATTTGATCTTCCATCCCGTATCCGGCGATGAACTGTTTGGCAAACTCGATCACGTGCGGGCGGTCAAACAGGGTAACCTCTGAGACAGAATCCTTCCGAGCGAACGCCATTGAGTATGCACCATGCGCACCGCCCAGATCAAGAATTCGTTTCGCACCTGCGAATTCCGGGATCTCCCTGAGTGTCTCAAACATGCTCGGAAGTTCATAGCATAATGCCCCTTCCGCACATCCGAGTATATTCACCTCGTCGAAGGTGTAATCTCCTAAACGCTCTTGGAGAGACCCACCACTCTCCAACACCTCATCAAGAAATGAGAGGAGCTTGTTGCTGCCAACAGTCATTCTAACATAGTTGCCCATGTAGTGCGGTCTCCCCTCCACCAGAAACGTCTCTGCCTCCACGGTGTTGGCATAACTGCCGTCGGACCTTGCCAGTAGCCCGAGCGTGACAAGAACATTGAGGAATTTCTCTGTTGTGCGAGGATCTGTTTTCATCGCTCCGGCAACTTCTTCTGCGCTTTTGCTCTTGGATTCGGATAATCTGGTGAATACGCCCTTTTCAACCGCCGTATTCAGTATATGGGATACTCTATAGCCATTTATCATCTCATCCAGAGGTTCCGGGCTTATTACGGGTTTATTGATGCCGCTCATTTCTAAGCCTCCTTTTTGAATATTATAATCGCAGATGGGGTGTAGGAACACTCTCCGATCTTGGCTACATCCTCTATCACAAATCCATAAGGCTCGATCAGATCAACATATTCGTCTATAGACTGCATCCGGTGTTCATCACTCCAGAAACACATATCAAGATCATATAATGCCGCCACAAACGACCCCTTCCTATTCTTGGGAATGACACAGTTCTTGAGAACGAACCTGCCATCGCAATTGAGCGCATCGTGGATTCTACGCAATACCGAATCGAGCACATCCTCCTGCAGGTAAACGTGGGAGATGAAGACCGCATCATATCCGGATCCGATGTCACCGCCCATGAAGTCGCCTTCCTGTATCGTTACCCGACCAGTCATCCCATATCCTTCAATGTGCTCTTCTGCATTCCCAAGTGCAGGCACGCCTGGGAAATCAAAGAGCGTTGCTCTGAGTTTTGGATTCTTATCAGCGAATGCGATGGCATAGAGACCATGTGTGCCTCCGAGATCAAGGAGCTCTCTCGCATCTCTGAACCACGCGTAGCCTGATACGACTTCAGCGGTTGCCTGAACCTCGCCACGCATTGCAACCTCCTTCATAGTCATGCTGAAACTTTTGTCAAGCAATCGAGACATATCTCCATGATCGTCCGGCTGCACATACCCCGTCTCTAAAGCTTCTCCTATCTTTGCCCAGTCATCATAAGGACTTGTCCCAAACGAAACCGTTTTAGCCAGCCCGATGTAATTCCCCTGGTAGAACGGCTCTCCTTTTACCAAAAAAGACTCTGCAAGTGGGGTGTTGGCGTATTTTCCGCTACCTTTGGCGAGCAATCCGGTTGAAACCAGTGCATTCAGAAGTTTTTCTGTGATGCATGGATCCGTACCAATCTCATGAGCGATCTCTCCGGCGCTCTTCGATTCAACGGATAGTACCGTAAAGATGTCATACCCAACAGCAGTAGACAGAACCTGAAAACCCTGGTAACTGTCTGCCATCCCGCAGATTCTTGCGGGACTTACTCCGGGCATTGTATCTGATGCGATCAATTGTTTCATCACCCTGTTTTTGAGATAAAAAAATTTTAGGAGGAGATAAAAACCTCCTACTCACACCTGCAAATGCCACACATCTCGATCATCTCTGTCCAGATGTTATCAGCCCCGTAAACTTCCTCAAGTATCTCGTTTCCGACCTCCTCTACATCCAGATCTGCGAATTCGTCCGGGTGGAAGAGTTTAGCCATGTAGAATGACTCGACAACGCCTGTTGCCGGATCCCATCCGAACATGAAGCCTTTTGTGGAATAGACCTTCCCATTTTGTACCGCACTCACACTATCGAGATCAGGGTCTGATAGCACATCCTCTATCGTTAAACTGCCCACCGCCCCGACACAGTGAAGCAGGATAACATCCGGATTCCATGCGATGATCTGCTCTTTTGAGACCTGCCACATCATAGCACCGTACGGTCCCGGTGCGCCTTCATCAGCCACAGATTCACCTCCTGCAACTTTTACAGGCTCGTAGACAGCGGGAGTGTATGTAAGTTCGCCCCAGAACGCAAGATACACCTTTGGCTTCTCGTCGTCCGAGATGTCAGACGTAACTTCAGTAACGTAATCGAGCTTTTCGTTGTAATATGAAATCAGCTCTTCTGCCCGGTCCTGCTCGTTGAGAACATAACCCATGAGCGTGAGCTCTTTGAAATCAAGGATGGGTTCCCCTGCATGAGCATCCATCGTTGGTATACCTGTTGCTTCCTGGACGGAATCAGCATCTGCATAGCTGACGAGTACCAGATCCGGCTCAAGCGATGCGATTACCTCCAGGTTCGGAGCCCCATACCATGGGCTGCCTGCGATAGGAAGTTCTGCAAGCTTAGGATATGCCAGGGATATGGCGGGGTAACGGTCTACACGATCACCAGAAATAGCGTCCGGGATCCCAACGATTCTATCTGCCGCACCAAGCGCACAGATCACTCGGATGTCCTGTGGCATGCTGGAGCTGGCTATCCGTTCTACCGGCTTGTTTATCGTAACGATTCTATCAGTGACATCAAGAACCGTCATCTCCTTCTCTTTTCCCAGTATGACGAGCTCGATCTGCGTCACATCCTGCATGTTGATCTTGCCGTCGTGCTTGCCGTCTGCAAGCTCTGTTTCGTCTCTGTATTCGAGGATGAT
>DAWR01000031.1:6844-7088 GCA_002506015.1 Candidatus Methanogasteraceae archaeon UBA261
CATGTTTATTGTGTCGTCTTCGTTCGCGTTCCCGAAGACGCCGAGAGTGTAGTCTGATGCTACTGCTGGTAGTGCGAGTGCGAGCAGAAGTAGCAAAGTCATGGCTACTTTAGCCAATGTCGTATTCATTCTCATATATATCATCCTTTTGGGCAGTACTTCATATTGGATGCACGCATTTTTCATGTTACGTCACGCGTGTGCACAATGATTACGCCCCACCCAATTTAAAACTTGTGGTCAA
>DAWR01000115.1 GCA_002506015.1 Candidatus Methanogasteraceae archaeon UBA261
TTTCACGAAATTCCATCTCACTTTCCGCCAACCTACTGATTTCCAGCCGCGAACACCATCTCTACTGTTACCGATTTTTCCATGACCGATTTCGCCATCTCGCAAACTTGTAGGTATACAAATTTTACAGATAAACAAGCAGCAGTCAAACCAAAAATTATTTATATCTGCATACCAACTATTTACTATGAGTTGGAATTCCCATATACTACGGAGAAAGACCAAGACCTACGTCGCTCGCTGTAGAAGGTTTCTATGAACATGAACATCTGAGGAACAGGCTGTATGTCTATAGACCCGTTAAGCCTGCGGCGGATTTGGAGGCGATATTCAGAGAATTGAAGATCAAGGTGCCGACGTTTGATGTGAGGGAAGTTATACCTACAAATAACAGTTGATTTTAGTCGGGTTGTGTCTCGCCCGATGTTGATTTAGGGGGATCTTTTGGGCGAAATTTACTCAAAGTTCGGGTACACCTCACGTGCAGGTTATGTCCATGACATCGCGTACACTTTTCGCTTCAGAACTTCTCTTCGAATCTTTCTACATTTCCATTAATCGTGTACTCACAAATCTTGATAAGTCCTGCCTCTTCTGTGTTCTTCTCTCGATAGTAGATCATTAACGGCTTCTCCCAGTTTTGTATAGGTGATGTGGGCACCCATTCTGCTAAATGAGGCATTTGTGCAGAAGAACCGTCCTGGACAAAACACGGGGAATAGAATCAGAGAGATCTGAAGGGTCATATAGAGATGTGGCCGATTTTGGTATGGGATTTGCGAGTAATTATCGATAAGAACACTCTGTGTTCCACTGTGACCTCCGTGGTTAATTATCTACAAAAAATAATAAAGAATTTTACCACCATGGCTCACTCAGGTTGGGTCACCTTGATTTCCAGCGATCCAGACGAAATAGTGAAGAGCCTGCCGTCTGCACGTACAGAAAGGAAAAATCCCTTTCGTCCGCACATTTTACATTGTGCCATTTGTCAGCCCTCTTTGAAGTTTGCGGTATCTAAACGAGACCGTAAGTCACCCATGGTACCACCTCTCGGTTCTTTAATCGTTTCACATTCCAACTGATCTGAATATCACGTCACAATCTCCGCAACTCGGTCCGCCGCAACAGCCCTTCGTATCTCCATTGCAAGCCTTCTTCCCGTGCTCATATTTCTTCGCCAGAGCGTATTCCCATACGGATGTCCAACCGACATGTGAACATTCGTGCCGCCGCCGATTCTGGGCGCAACATCATAGATGTAGAAATTCAGATCCTTATCCACACATGTCTGCAAGCAGAACGGACCGATGATCCCAGGCGAATAATGCTTCTGTGTTGCTTTCACATACTTCTCGGAAAGCTCGAATGCATTCTCAAGCAAAGACTCCCGGAGCGTCGCCGAATTGTGTCCACAGACCGTGTACTCAGGAATCTGCTGCCCCTCCAGAAGTGTCATCTGCTGCGGCGCTGGTAGGCGCACATGTCCATCAAGACTTGTCTCAAACCGCCAGTCGATTCCGAGCAGTTCGATCGGACTCATTGTGTCCTCGATCGGCGAATAAAAGAAATCAAGATTGAATACCGGACCGATCACATATCGCTCGATACGTGCCGAAGAAAGCGCATCTTCTGTGATCACGCCCTGCCTGATCAGCGACTCAGACTTCTCCTGGTATTCCGTGTAATCAGACGCTGTGAAAAAGCCGCGTTCGAGTTTCTTCACCGCATGCGGAAGTTTTACCATGACCAGGCAATCAATGTCCTCCGGATCAGCGATTCTCTCAGGATATGGCAGTCCCGCCTTCTCTAAAATCCAGTAATAGTCTTCTTCGCCGCCCCGCTCCTCGCTTCTGAGTAGATTGCGGCTGCCAAGCATCGGAACCGCGAAATCGTCCTCGATTGCGCCGATCTCACAGTAGGATGTGAACGATCGGTTCGGAACGAAGAGGATGTTGTCATCACGCAGGCGCTGCTGATTTTCAGGCTTCAGGATCTCGTCAAACCGCTGATAAACCGCATTGTCATCCACAATCCCACGCAACAGGTTCCCGCTGGAATCTCGCTGTGCTTTGAAATACCGGGTATACGTCTTCTCGCGTCCAGCCTGGCAGACCAGAAACGTCCTGAAACCCTCATCGACCGCGCCATCGCATGTATCGAGTGCGGAATGCGAGGCAACGAGCCCGATCTTCATCTTCTCTGTATCGTAGTTGTTCAGTAGGGACGTGATCTCGTTTCTGTCGATCATGGTGGAAATTGCGGCACAATGTTATATTTACATTGTCCATGGTTGCTACTTCAGTTCTGTCCGCTCAGTCTGCTCGGCAGCTTCCACCAGCCGTGACCAGCTCAGACCAAAGCGCGAGAGATACGCGCTTCCAAGTACCAGCGTCACCGAGTTCTTGACTATGTGATCGAGCACGGCAGCGGCAAAACCGATAGCCGAGTTGATTCCGCCGAGACTGAATATGCCGGTAAGCACAAACTCGTACGGTCCTATCGAACCGGGCGTGATCGGGAAGATCTTTGTGAGATTTCCGACAGTGATTGCAAGAAATACGATCGGGACCATAGAGCGCGATGTGGTTCCTGAAAAGGCGCTTAATATCACAAAACATGTGAGGATGTCGAAGAGCCAGACCAGAAGTGAACCTGCGAAGACGATTGCAAAGGCGCGTGGGTTTGTGGACACAAGCGCAATCTCCCGGATGAAACGATCGATGACGCCGCCAATTGTTGTACGGAGTTTCAGGAACAGAACCAGAAGCCCGAATACTGCCACTATGCCGAGTCCTGTGATTGTGAGAGTATTTGTGATCCACTGGTCGATCAGCATCCCCCGCAGCCCGAGCACGGCAACACCACCGACCGTGGCGATCGCAATAACGTCAAATATACGCTCGACAGCGAGCGAGGAGAAACCGGTGATCAGCGAAATATTTTTCATCTTTTTTAAGAGGTATGGGCGGGCCACATCGCCGAGCCGTGCCGGCAGAAACACGTTTGCAGACTGACTCACCGCTATGCACCCCACCAGAAAATTCAGATCCCCCTTCGCCCCGATCTGCGCAAGAATCTGCTGATATCGGATGCCGCGCAGGGGCCAGGAGATCAGGTATACGAGTATGGAAAGTGCAATAAGTGCAGGCGATGCGGTGCGCAGTTTATCTATAATGTCCATCCATCCTATGATAGATGCGGTTAAAAACAGTATTAAAATTGCAAGGATTGAGGTTGCAATAATCTTGCGTCTTGTTATGCGCATTTAATCAAAGCTCCCGCCACAATCGAAGAATCGCCAGACCCATGCCGACCACATCTCTCTTCAGATCGACCTTGGTTGCGCTTCCCGATCTCCACCTGACCGGAAACTCCGTAACCGAATACCCGGCTCGCTGTGCCCTGACCAGAATCTCAGTATCCCAGAACCAGTGCTCGTCTTCGACTGTATCCAGTAGATCAAAGAGCGCTTCCCGTCTGAACGCCTTGAACCCGCACTGGTGATCATACAATTTTGATTTCAGCAGCACTCGCACGAGTAAATTAAATCCCCTGCTCGCAAACCCACGTTTTGCCGAGCGCACGGCATCACTCGCAGGTAACATGCGCGATCCGGTCACCAGGTCATAACCGTCCCGTATGCGACCGATCAGCCCGGCAAGATGCCGCATATCAGTCGCAAGATCGACATCGATGTAGACAAGAATTGCGCCATGCGCCGCTCCGAACGCACGATCCAGAGCCTTTCCGCGTCCCTGGCGCTCGTCGCTGTGCAGATGTCTGACATACGGATATCTGGCTTCCAACTGCTCAGCGATTCTGTCCGTGCCATCGGTTGAGCCGTCTTCTGCGATGATGATCTCAAAGGACTGCGTTATCTGCTCCAGGGTGTCTGCCGTCTGCCTTACAGCCTCTTCCAGCCTCTCAGCCTCGTTGTATGCAGGGAGTATGAGTGAAACTTCGGTCATTGGATCAGTGTTCCTGATATCTGGCTATTATCCGCGGGCATACATTAAAAGGTGTTCGAATGCGTAATCGCGGTGCTTCTCATTTGTCTCTGCCGCGCCAAATATTTGTTCAGTTGTAACGTCACTGTCTGGAAATTACGTGATTTCCGTATGGTCAGTTGGATGTACAACAACGCAAAAGACGTGAAGACTGAGATTGACAGCACTCTTCGCGTCTCTCTCGCTTTTCTCGCCCTTCTCGTTAAATTGGAAAACAATAACGAGAAAGACGCGATGGCGCAAAGAACAAAAGTCTCCGGGTGTATCTCACCGGAATTTTCGATTGTGCCGCTAAACACGTACCTCTATCTTAACATCGTGCCGCAGCACCCTGATTTTCAAGATTCTGAATATCTCATGCTTGGAGTAACCAACCACAGACCCCCCCTACTATATCATGTAGAACAATTCACTAAACGAGCACTCCAACCGCCCTTAAGAATCGCCGTATGTGTTTAGCGGGGGCGAAAAAACCACGAGAGTACGCAAGATTACACAGAAATCTTGTGGAAATCTGTGTAATCTTGTGGTTCCTGCCATGTGGTATTGAGCAGGTCCCTTGCTAACTCGCGATCGCACTAAATTCTTCTGCCCCGCCGTCCGCCTTTCGAGAGCGTGCCGTCATGTGGCAGCGGTGTCGCATCTTCGATTCGTCCGATGCGAATGCCGGCTCTCGCGAAGGCACGCACAGCAGCCTGCGCGCCCGGTCCCGGGCTCCGCTGTCTGTTGCCCCCCGGCGCTCTGATCTTGATGTGTACGCCTGTGAACCCCTTGTCTCTCAATTGATCTACTATCTGCCCGACGATCTGCATCGAGATGTACGGGGACCCCTCATCCCGCGCCACCTTGGTGACCATACCGCCAGACGATTTTGCAACGGTTTCGGCACCTGTCATGTCCGTGACCGTGATCAGCGTGTTATTAAATGATGAGTGGATGTGAGCAACCGCCCATTTTGGACTCCTTGGATCCGCCATTGTCATGCCTCCTTATCCTTACCTTCGTCAAGTATGCTCGCGCCTTCCTTAACGCTCGTCGGGTGCTCCGGGTGCATTTCACGCCCTATAGGTGAATTCGCATAGAAAGCTATCAGCATCTCCTCATCTTTTGCGACTGTGTAACTCGGAACAGCGGTCTTGCGACCGGAGATTGCGATATGTCCGTGCGTGATGAACTGTCGCGCCTGCCGCATGCTGTGCGCAAGTCCCTGCCTGTAGACCTGAGTCTGAAGACGTCGTTCAAGGATGCCCTCGATCCCGAGACCGAGTATGGCATCCAGATCTGCGTCGCTCTGCAAGACGCCGATGCGCTGCAGCCTCGAAACGATCTGATCGGACTCCCTCTTCGTGTGTCCTGTAAGTTCTCCTTTCGCCGCGGATTCGGCGAGCAGCCTACGCGCGGTACGCCTGTGCTTGCGAAGAACGTTTTCAGCAATCCAGACCTCTCGTTTGTTCCGCAGTCCGTACGTCTTGATCAGTTCGGACTCGGACGCGAGTTTCTCTGCCTGCCACGGATGTCGTGGTGTGTTGTACGTTTTGTGGTGTTTACGCGGATGTCCCATGTTATCACTATCCTTTCACTCGTTTTCTGCTGACGCCGACTGTTGCGCCCGATCTTCCTGTCGACCGTGTCCGCTGTCCGCGAACCCTGAGACCTCGTTCGTGACGGATACCGCAGTAACTACGGGTCTTCTTCATAGTGTTGATGTCCTCGGTAACGGTCAGTGTAAGGTCCACGCCTACGAGATGCCTGTCCTCGCCGGTCAGAAAGTCCCGTCTCCGGTTAAGCATCCATGTCGGGACCACATCACCAATATCCGCGAGCGCCTTCCTTAATTTTTCGACTTTCGCGTCGTCCAGCAATCCGATGGTTGTCGTTGGGTCGATCCCGGCGCAATCCGCAAGAATCCTCGCGTTGCGTATGCCAATGCCCTTTAACCCTGTGAGCGCGTACTGTACCGACCGGTGTCCATCCAGATCGGTGTTCGCAATACGTACGAGATGTTTTACCTCTTGTGTTTCTTCAATATCTGTCTCGGTCATTGTGGTTCCTCTGCGTGATTGAGCTAAATAAAGTATTTGTCGATATGCTTAATACTTTTCTCATCAGGTATTTATAATATGCCCCGTAAAGGAATACAGATATGTGCAACCCGCTACAGTTTATAGTACCGGAGGAAAAGAAATATGTTTAGAGCAATCATCAGTGCGGAAATATTGCAGGATGCGATCAAAGCAGCGTCATCGGTTGTTGACGAGGCGCGATTCGAGATTGCGCCGGAAGGGCTTTCGGCTCGTGCGGTTGATCCGGCAAACGCGGCGATGATCTCACTCGAGTTATCAAAGGATGCATTTGTACTCTTCGAAGGAACCGAGGGTGAGATCGGAATCGATCTGAATAGATTTACGGACATTCTCGGAATGGCTGGCAAAAACGACGAAATCGAACTGAAGCTGGACCCGGACACACACAAACTCGACATCAGCATGGGGGGATTTTCATACACGCTGGCACTTCTGGACCCATCGACGCTTCGGAATGCGCCGGTAGTGCCTGCGCTTGATCTCCCGGCAGAGATCACGATCTCGGAAAGCGTCTTCAAGCGCATGATAAAAGCAGCCGAGATGGTGAGCGACCACATGAGCGTGGGTGTGCAGAACGGTGTATTCGTAATGGAAGCGGTTGGGGACAGCGATCATGTGCGGCTTGATCTCACGGGTTCGGATCTGATCGCAATAACACCTGCAGACGTCAAATCACTCTATTCGCTGGATTATCTCTCTGACATCGGCAAGGGTGTCGGCGGCGCGGGCGAGATCACAATCCACCTGGGACGGGATCTTCCTGTAGTCATCCAGTTCGAGTTCGCCGCAGGCGAGTGTACGGTCAAGTACGTTCTCGCACCAAGAATCGAATCGGATTGATGGATTGAGCAACAATGGCAGATAATACCATAACAACGATTCAGAAGGATCAGATGCCGACGTTCACGAGCGATGTCACAATCCACATCCTCGACGATGTTGAACTGCGTTCTCCGATCCTGCTTGAGGGACTTCCGGGAGTCGGGCATGTCGGGAAGCTGGTTGCAGAGCATCTGATCGATATGTTTGATGCAAAGAGGATCATTGATATCTATTCCACACATTTTCCGCCGCAGGTGATGGTAAACGAAGACTGTACGGTCCGGATGGTTAGAAACGAGGTATACGCTCACCGCGCGGAGGACGATGGGATCGATCTCTTGATCCTGGTTGGGGATCATCAGAGTACCACAAGCGAGGGGCACTATACCCTCTGTAACACGTTTCTGGACATTGCGGAACAGTTCAATGTCTCCAGAATCTACTCGCTCGGCGGGTGCCCGACCGGTCAACTGGAGGAGGCTGATACCGTGATCGGAACCGTCAACAACCCCGACTTAATCGATGAGTTGTCAGAACACGGGGTCGAATTTGAGGAGGGTGAGCCGTGGACCGGGATATTCGGTACTTCCGGGATCCTGCTTCCGATGAGCCGGGCGCGGAGGATCGACGCAGCGTGTCTTATGGGGGTCACCTCAGGGTATCTCGTTGACCCGAAGAGCGCGCAGGCGGTAATCGAGGTTCTCGCCAGTCTGCTCAAGATCGATGTGGATACACAGGCGCTCGAGGAGCATGCTGTCGAGATGGAGAAGGTCGTTGCGAAGTTGCAGGAGATGCAGCAGTATTCGGGAATGAACAAAACCGAGGATGATTTACGATATATCGGATGATTGAATGGCATTTGAGAGGGTTTTCAGCCCGGATTCGGTGGCGATCATCGGAGCATCAAGGGCTGAGGGGAAAGTGGGGCGAGTCGTACTCGATAACATCATAAATGGATTCACAGGGAAGATATACCCGATAAATCCCGGTGCGGATGAGATTAGTGGTCTTACGTGTTACCCTGATATTGGCAGTTCCCCGCCTGTTGATCTTGCGGTCATAGTCGTACCTGCAATCGCCGTTCCTGATGTGCTTGAGGCATGCGGTATCAAAGGTGTGCCGAATGTGGTTGTCATATCGGCTGGTTTCAAGGAGGCAGGGGAAGCTGAACTGGAGACGCGATGCGTCGAGATTGTGCGAAGATATGGCATGCGCATGCTCGGACCAAACAGTCTCGGATTCGTATCCACGTATTCCAATCTGAACGCATCGTTTGCCGGGAGCAGCGCGCTTCAGGGAAATATAGGGCTTGCGTCGCAGAGCGGAGCACTCTGCACAGCGATTCTCGACTGGGCGAACGTTGGTGGGATCGGATTTTCGAGATTCATCAGCCTCGGAAACAAGGCTGACATCAGCGAAAACGATGTGATAGATGCACTTGTTGAAGACGAGAAGACGAACGTGATTGTGCTATACCTCGAAGGGATAAAATACGGAAAGCGGTTCATGGATGTTGCAAGCAGTGCGACACACAAAAAACCGGTGGTCATAATCAAGTCCGGGAGAACCCGGGCAGGCGCAAAAGCCGTGTCGTCGCACACAGGAACGCTCGCAGGCTCGGATGCCGCTTATGATTCCGCATTCCACCAGAGCGGTGTCATCAGGGCAGAGTCAATCGAGGAGGTCTTCGACTACGCGCTTGCGTTCTCGTACCAGCCGATACCGTCAGGAGATGCGATCGCAATTGTCACGAACGCAGGAGGTCCTGGCGTTCTCGCGGCTGATGCGTGTGAGTCGCTCGGTGTTACGATCGCAACATTTGAGAAGAGAACTATTGATGCGCTAAGATCATCGCTTCCGCCCGCAGCAGGGATCTACAATCCGGTGGACGTGCTCGGCGATGCGACTCCTGACCGCTATAAGTCTGCAATCGATGCGGTGATCGACGATGAGAACGTGAGTGGCATAATCGTCCTCGCATCCCCGCAGGCGATGACCAATATGAAGCAAATCGCAGAGATCATAGCTGTTACGAACCGCAGATCACAAAAGCCGATTCTCGCAGGTCTGATGGGTGGGGAAATGGTGCGCGAAGGTGCGAAAGTGCTTTCCGAAAACCGGATTCCGAACTACGAGTTTCCGGAGCGAGCAGCAAGGGCGATGCACGCGATGATCAGGTACGCTGGAATTGCCGCACGAGGTGACGCAATCGTTCCGGATCTCGACGTTGATATGGAGTCTGTGCAGGATATCCTTGACACGGCGAGAAGAGATGGTAACACGAGGCTTGGGATAGAATGTCTACCCATACTTGCGAAATACGGGATACCTGTTGTGGATTCAGCCATCGCAGTTACCAGAGATGAGGTGATGGAATCTGCCGACCGTATAGGCTACCCGGCTGTCATGAAAGTGATATCCTTAGATATATCGCACAAGACAGATGTTGGCGGCGTGCGAACAGGAATCGCTAACGCTGAAGAGGCAGGCGTAATCTACGACGACATGATGCACAGAATCAGCCGCTACATGCCAGAGGCGCGAATCGATGGCGTATTGATCCAGAGAATGCTTCATGGTGGACGGGAGATCATCCTTGGCATGAACAAGGACCCCCAGTTCGGAGCCATGCTCATGTTCGGTCTCGGCGGCATATCTGTTGAGGTTTTGAAGGACGTGACGTTCAGGATCGCCCCGATCACAGAAAAGGATGCGGATGACATGATACGGGGGATCAAAGCATATCCTATGCTTCTCGGGATTCGAGGATCGGAACCATCCGATATCGGTGCGATAAAGGATAGTTTACTCCGCCTCTCGAAACTCTGTACTGATTTTCCAGAGATAACGGAAATCGATATCAACCCACTGCTCGTTTTCAGAGATGGCTGCGCAGCAGTTGATATAAGGATCACACTGGAGGACTAAAGATGAAATCCATATTAATAGGTTCATGCGAGGGATATTCAGGAAAAAGCGCGATCTGCATGGGTCTTGGACTGATACTCAAGAAGAGGGGGCTTGCGGTTGGATACATGAAGCCGTTCGGCAACCAGTTTCAGGAGATCGATTCTAAGCTCGTGGATGGCGATGCGAAGACGATCAAAACCGCTCTCGAATTGAGCGACCCTCTGAAGCTGATAACCCCGGTGATGCTCACACACGACTTCTACCACCGCGCATTGACCGGTGGCGTGGATGTTTCGGGCGACATCCTGCGCGCATACAGGACGTTGTCAGAGGGCAAGGATGTGATGATAATTGAGGGCAACGAGGAGCTTGCCGGCGGGATCATGTACGACATGTCGGATATCGAGATTGCGAGGCTCGTGGGCGCCCGGATTCTTCTTGTCAGCCGATATCAGAGTATGCAGGAGATCGATAACATCTTGAATGACTACAAGATAATCGGGGATCCGGAACTCCTGATCGGAGCCATACTCAATGGCGTGATCAACCCGAAGGAGGCGTCCGAGCTTGCTGTTCCGTTCTTACGAGAGCGGGGAATCAAAGTCTTCGGGGCGATACCAAAGGATCCGGTCTTGAAATCGGTCTCAATCGGAGAGATCGCAGACGCGCTCGGAAGCGAGATACTGATCAGAGAGGATATGCGCAACGTGCTTGTGGATCACTTCTTCGTCGGTGCAATGGAAGCGAACACCGCTCTCAGGTATTTCAAGCGGGAAAAGAGCTTTGCGCTGATTACAGGCGGTGGCAGAGCGGATATTCAGCTGGCAGCCCTCGAATCCGGCGTGAAGTGCATCATACTGACCGGGAACATGTACCCGAGTTCTGCGATCCTCGGCGTTGCCGGAGAACGCGGTGTACCCATAATGGTTGTTCCCGGAGACACAATGACGACTGTTGAGGCGATGGAGACGATCATGGGCACTGCACGGATACTCGGCGAGGCAAAGATGGGCAGAATCGAGGAGTTGCTCGATCGGTACGTGGACACCGAGGCGCTGGGACTGGCGATCGGTCTTTGAGCTTGCTGAGCCTGCAACAGATGACAGAAAAGTACGTGCTCGATAACTTGTGGGATCCTGCTCAATAACTGTGCAGGAACCACAAGATTTCTGTGTTAATCTTGTGCAATCTCGTGGTGTTATATGCGGATATCCACACAATATTGGGTACGTACAACTTGTGGATAAAATCAGTGTTAATCTGTGGCTAAACCCCCCTATCCGCCACTGATTTACACAAATTGCCCAGATCGAGGGTTATCTGTTTGTCATACGTTACCCAAGGTATATTCAACAGATCACGAACACATCTCGATTAAGACTTCCTCTCCGCTGGTTGTGCCCCTTGCAATGAGCACGTCGCTGAAACAGAGCACTGTTTTTGCGCCAGGGCTATAGATCCACCGTCCTTTGCGCTTGACAGCCATAACATGCATGCCGGTCTCGGTCTCGAGTTTGAGTTCGCCGAGCGACTTTCCGACAACCGCCGAACCCTCTGCGATCGGGATCCTGGTGACCATCTCGTCGGACTCGCGTACGGCAAGCGCCATTATCGGATGCACCTCAATCTCCCGCAGCACCACATCAGCAATGTCATAAGCCGCATCAGAGATCGCTTCCGACGCATTTGCGAGATGTAGAAGCCCCCTGAGCTGATCTACCTCATTGAGATGTTTTGCCGACTTGAGTACCCAGTGCTGGAGCTCGTATGTCATGCCGTCCATCTTATCCTCGATGTATTTCACTTCTTCTGCGATATCTTTGTTGTAAAAGAGCATTGCATAGTACGCAAGCCCGACTGCGAGTTCGGACATGTTCTTCATCTCAACGATCATATCGACGGCACGATCGAGGTCGCCAAGCACACGCTCCGGCTCGAATGTGGCTCGCTGGTATTTCTCGCAGGTCGCGCACGTCATAAAGAGCGGCACGCCATCGTCGTGCCCGCGTGCAAAGACCACATCCCCCTCGTGGATTATTGTGCTGTGATCCGGATCATATATCCAGTTACGTCCCCGTCTGATCGCAATCACCCACATGCCGGTCTCGGTCTCGAGCTCGATCTCGCCGAGCGTGCGCCCCGAAATCGGCGACTTTGCACTGACAGTGGCTCTCGCAACAGTCTCCTCAGCGCTCCTAAGGTCCTGCTTCAGTTCAGCAGGTATCCCGAGATCGAGCAGCGCAATCTTTGCGATGTCGCCTGCGGCATTCGAGATGTTCTCTGCAGCAGCTCCGGTCTGCAGAACGCCCGCAAGCGCCTCTGCCTCGTCGATTCGTCTGGCGCTCAACATTGCGGATATTCGCATGTAGTAATCAAGAGTATCCATACTCTCTTCGAGGCGGATGACCTCCATTGCGATCTCCCTATCGTCGTAGATGACAGCGGAGTATGCGAGATCCATCATCAACTCGGATGTGTCCTTCATATCGATCAGCAGATCTTTCATACTTCTTGTGCAGTACTTGAGTTCTTTTGACATGTTTCTCAGAATATCTTTTTGATGATTGCCGGGCGGATGTGGCTTTTTAATTTCTTCCGGATGGGTGGATTACGGCAAAGAAGATTAACCAAAGAGGACGAGGAGGGCACAGAAAGTTGCTGTTTTCTCTGTGTACTCTGTTTTCTCTGTGGTTTTCCGAACCCCTTCCGGAAGATACTAAAAAGTCTCGGACGGATTGCTAACAGTCGCATTGTTGTATGCACACACTCAATCTCGGCACCCTCTGCCGGCTCAGACGCGGCACCTCCGGGCGATGCATGCTTCAGTTCTCCGGTCCCATCATCCATTATATCCCCTTCTGATCATCGTCTTATATATGTTATATGTTCCTCCTTG
>DAWR01000065.1 GCA_002506015.1 Candidatus Methanogasteraceae archaeon UBA261
TGTGCGGTTGCGTGCAACAGATGTGCTCGGTTCTACATTTCCACACATCCCAGAGAAAGATGAGGTATGGAGAGCGCTGGTTCGGCTGACGGATGATGAAGACAGTGGTGTGCGGGTCTCTGCAAACCATTCTCTGGGCAGAGCATCCATATCCAAGGCGACCAAGGCAGAAGATGAAGATGATTTCAAGAGCGAACTGAAAAACGCCATTGAATTTTTTGAAAGATCATCAAACGAGGCGACTTATTCCAATCCCTCCAGTTTCTGCTTTCCGTTTTACAGATCATTCTACTCACTAACGTTCGAGAAAGCAGGAGCAGAAGGTGAGGTGAAGAGATATCTTGCCGAGGCAAAGAGCACATCGGAAGGATCAGAGAATAAAGAGACACTCCTCGAAGCCGTAGAGAACCTCGCAAACGCGCTCTCGGAAGCCCATAAGTTAACGGATTTCGACGCCATGAAATCCGACCTCAACGCATACATGCAATACTGCGACCGCGCCGCAGATTTAATCGGTGACGCAGCGGAGGGCGCGCCGGGTGCAGCGCGGGTTTTGCAGCGCGGACTACCGATCATCGATGATCGGATAAAGGAAATCATACGTGAGATCCAGGAGAGAGCGAGAGCGGTATGCAGAGAGACACAAGAAACGCCGCTCGAAGAGCTTGGACTTGCGACTGATATATCTGCTCAGGGATTGCCCATCCGAGACCCATTGGCGCTGACGATGTCACTGGGCAGCATGACAAGTAGTGCAAGAGACTGGTGCGAATATCTTCCGACCGATAAAAAAGTAGACGCATGTGAACAACTCAAAAATCTGGCAGATATGGAGATTTTAGAACAGGTTACCGCGCTTGCCAGAGTTTTTGAGCACGTACAGGAAAGTATCCACATCCCTAAAATCCAAACCGTACCCATTTCAGAGACAGAACAAGAGATCGTCAGGATCGCTGTAGCTCAAATCTCTTTTGAACTGACAGAATCGTTTCCATTCACCGTTAAAAACAGAGACGAGGTGAAAACAAAGATATTTTCAGCACTCGATATAGCCAAGCAGGATGATGCAAATATCGTCTGTTTACCAGAACTCTGCCTCTGCAAAGAATGGATAAGCGAGATTAAGGGGAAATATACTGATATGCTCATTATCGGTGGCAGCTTTTACGAAGACAACAAGAACATTTGCCCCATAATAATGGAATCTGGTACTGACATACCATACCAGCCCAAGATTACAGCGTCACCCTTTGAATACGGGATAATGGGACCAAGAATGATACCGGGAGATGGAATATACAGATACGAGACCCGGTTTGGCAAGTTTTTGATACTGATCTGCATGGACTTCGACGATTTAGCTCATTTCTTCAGAGCGGCGGATATCGATATGATCTTCTGCCCATCATTCAACTCTGTAAACGAACGCTTTTGGAACGAGGCACACAGCCACGTCGAAAGAACCCCTACTTACATTCTGATCGCAAACGCCGGGCTATATGGCGGGACCTCGATCTTTGGGAAGTTGAACAAAAACTATTTTGGGGGACTGGCAGACGGTGGATGCAAAGAACGCGAAGACTCTACGTATAAGTTGTGTGAAGTCAAAAAGGGACAAGAAGAAGTAATCATCGCAGATTTCAATCTGGATCACAAAGGTGCTCAAGTACCAACGCCATCCAACCCGGACAAAGTGATGAAAAGCGTTGATAACATCAAAAAGATTCCAATTCAACCGGATTAATCAAGAATCTGATGCATCAGGAAGAGGAAGTCACACCGAAAAAGGTTCACCCGACTACCCGCCCCCGAAACATCGAATACGTATAGAATGCGTGATAGTCCGGAAGATTCAGAATGAACTCCGGCGACTCAGCCAAACACAGCCGTTGATACTCCGCCCAGTCCTCTTCTGATAACTCCGCCTCTACATCCACCCACCGCATCTCAATAAGCGCGGTAAGTGCGCTCCGGATCTCCTCAGATAGCGGGGCAGAGACACCGCCTGCAAATATCCGGGCAGTAACCCCCTCCATGCCCGCACGACAAAACCACCCCGCCATGCGCGAGAAGTGTAATTCAGGTCTCATCCCGCGGGCAAACGGGGCGATTCCTGAGGACGTCGCATTCAGATGTGCCTCCAGCATGGGATAGCCGGGGAGCAGTTGTTGAGAAGACCATGCGAGGATGATTACGCTTCCGCCGGGCTTTACCACCCGTGCAAGCTCCTTTAGTAGCGGCAGGGGCTCTCCGGGCGCGTATCCTGCAGAGTTCGCACTCCACACCCAGTCGAAGGTGGCATCGTCGAACGGGAGGTTGTTCATGTCTCCCTCCTGGAAAGAGACTTGCTCAGAGATTTCTGCCTTCTCTGCAATACTCTTCGCGTAAGCCAGAAACTCCGGGGACAGATCGACGCCTGTGACGTGTCCTGCCGCTCCCACTGCCTCTGCGAGCAGCATGGCATGCAAGCCGATCCCGCATCCCACGTCCAAGCCCCGGCTTCCCGGCGGGAGATTGAGCGCACGGACCACACGGCGCATGACGGGTTCTTGCAGGGGATCTGTCACAATCAGGCTCTGCAGGTAACCATCTGTGTCGTGTATAGTGCTTTCGGTGCTATTCTTTTCATTTCTCATTCCTGCACGCTCCTTTTTGTTTATTGACAGGCTCTGCACTATCTCTTGATGCAAACGTATGTTGCCTGAAATCCATCGTTATACTCGGGCGCTATCGATCTCGAACTTCACGCAGTCATCTTTTGCCTGATCAGCAGTTGATCATCGATCAGACGGCGCCACCCGTAGAGATAATACGACAGCTCAGGCTCATCATCCACCCACACAACGACTGCATTTTCAAGCACCTCTGCTTTCATGTAAAGCGGGAGCGTTTCAAAGATTTTTATGTCATATTTTTCTGTTACATCCTCTGCAAGAAACATATTGAATATTTCCTTCACGTTCCTTTCGCCTGCCACCAGACAGATGTCTATATCAGAACGGATGGTATAACTATCATCAGTGTATGAGCCAAACAGGATAATCCCCTGCAGGTGGCTCTTTAAGAAATCGAAATCCTCTGAGATCTGCTTTTTCAGCGATTCTTCAACCATTCTCTCACCATTGAGCCAAATACATGGAATGATGGCAGAACTTCCTGCACACTCTCAAAAGCAAGTGGATCGTCGATCCCGTTATATTCATGCACCAGCACATTCCTGAGACCATTTGCCCTCTTGAGGCTCTCAATAACATCGGACTCAAGAAGGGGTTTCAGCCGCTCCAGATTTGTGTAGTCATCCTTCACGAGTATACCTTCCTCTTTTGCAATCATAGCGCTTAGATCACCAAGAGCCTCAGTTAGCTCTTGAAACTCCTTGTATAATGCTTTTCTGAGCACCCGGTTCCCTAGCAACTCGTCTATTTCAGGGAAGTTCTCCTCTATGAATGTCAGCCGGTCTTCAAGCGTCTCAAGCTTCTGGTAGAACCGTCGTTCTCTCTTCTCGTCCATTGCATCGCCATTACCCAGTCTGGTCTAACTGGTAAATAGATTTTACCCCGGATGGCTTTGGGAGGGGTTACCGAAGAACCTGCATCATGCTCTCCCGATACTCCCTGAAAAGAGCACTACCCGCGCCCCATTCCCGCCAAAAAGCCGCCAGCCACCCACGGGACACACAGCATCCGGGGCAGCCAGCGGCGATATCGGTTCATTGGCAGCTACTCAGCTATCGCCTCCGCGAGCCCGGGCACCTCTTCAGCGCCACACTGGACGATTGCGCTCGATTTCTCGAAATCATCACCGATGGGCTCGTACCGCCCGCCCAGATGCTCGGCGAGGAACGCTTCGGTTACGGCGTAGAACGAGAGTCTGTTCTCAGGTCTGTAAAAGCCGTGTCCTTCGTCTGTGTAGAGCAGATATGTCACCGGGATGTTCGCATCCTGCATCGCATGGACGATCTGGTCTGACTCTGCCTGTTTTACACGCGGGTCATTTGCGCCTTGACCGATCAGGAGTGGCTTTTTGATCTGGTCCGCATATAAAAGTGGCGATCGCTCGGCGAGAAACGCTCTGCCTTCTTCTGTTCTGGCGTCGCCAATGCGTGTTGCCCACTCTTCGATTTCCGGCTGCCAGTACGGCGGGATCGTCTCAAAGAGCACCAGGTTTGACGGACCTACCGTGTCTACGCCGCAGGCAAATGTATCAGGCGTGTTCGTCATGCCCCAGAGCGTTGCGTATCCGCCGTAACTGCCTCCCATGATCGCCACACGATCCGGGTTGGCGATTCCTTCCCGAACCGTCCAATTGACAGCGTCGATTAGGTCATCGTGCATCTTACCGCCCCACTCCCGATTACCGGCGTTTGCGAATTCTTTGCCAAATCCTGTGGAGCCGCGGAAGTTAACGCTCAAAACAGCATAGCCGCGGTTAGCAAGCCACTGATGCACGGGTTCGTAGCCCCAGTTGTCGCGTGCCTGTGGTCCGCCGTGGACGAACAACACTATCGGCAATGGCTCATCAGGGCGCCCATCGGAATCGCTGTCGCTTCCTACTGGCAGCGTGTAGTAACTGACCATGTCCAGCCCATCACGCGACTTGATGACCACAGGATGCATCTTTGCAAGAGACAAGCCTTCCAGTGACGTACGCTCTGTGAACAGGAACTCTGCGCTCTTCTCTTCGCGGTAATATCGATAGTACCGCACCGGACCATCATCTACCCCGTAGGCGACCATCCAGTAGTTATCATCCAGTGTTCGGCTCACAACAGTTATATCGCCGTCAGCAACCGTTTTTAAGTAGGCAAAGTCGCCAGCGATGGACTCATCAATGATCTGCCAGTGTTTGCGCTCGTAGTTGAAAGCGACTGCCTGGACGGTCTTTTCAGTCGGGTGGACCATGCCGCCAGTTACATCAGCACGCGAGTCCTCTGCAATCAAGGTCTGCTCGCCGGTTACAATGTCCAGCATGACGAACGCTGCAGTGTTGCGGTCGCGACTATCGATCAGGTGCAGGATCGTACCGGTCTTATCAAACCCGGCAAAGACTGTTGTGAGCGAATCCTCCATCGCGATCTCCATAAACGGCTCCCAGCCACCATCTTCGGTCGTCTTGAGTATCTCTTTCCCGCCGTCGGATGTGAATCGCTCAGCGAAGCGGACGTTATAACTATCATCGGTTGAGAATCTCAGAAAACCCTCGTTCTCCATGACAAGACTCCTCTCGCCGGTTGTGATGTTGAGGCGGTAGATGTCGTGAAGTGTGGGATCCCGGTCATTGATGGCGATTAATATCTCTTCAGGGAACTTACGGCTGAACGCCTGGATGCGGGCTTGTACGCCCTCAAGCGGAGTCAAATCGGTAGTCTCGCCGGTCTTCAGGTTCACACTGTATATCCGCCAGTTCTGATCACCAGCCTGGTCCTGGGTATACAGGATGTGCTCGTTTGTGTACGTCCAGATGTAGATGCGTATGCCGCGGTCGGTGTCGTTTGTGACAGGCTCGGCGGAATCCGGGTCATCAGCAGGCCCAACCCAGACATTCAAGACACCATCCACAGGAGCAAGATAACTGATCCGGGTCCCGTCCGGGCTTAGACAAGGTGTGATCTTATCATGATTTCCGAAGAAGACCTCGCGCGGTATGAGCGGGGCGGTGTCTATCTGACTTGTATTCTCAGTCGGTTCTTCTGTTGTGGCATCTTCGTCGCTGATGCAACCTGATGCCAGCAATGCAGCGACTACCAGGACTGATATTAGTAGTTTTTTCATCTTTCATTCCTCCTTACATGTTAAACTTTTGTTTCATCAGGAATTGGTACCATAGAGTCGAAAAAGTGTCTTCGCATCCTTCCTGAAATGCAAATCCACTCCGGGTGGTATGGTCGATACCACTTGAGTGTATCGACACTTCCAATCCACTGATGCGGCGACTCTTCCTGATGTTTGTGATCTCCATGGCTCCGGATTTTCATCCAGCCGTGGTTCGTTGTGGCTGTGGTTGTGGTTGGGGTTGTTCATCTTGTTCACCTCGTGTCAAACTGGTCGATTAATCGATCTCTCCGGTTTAGCAGGTTTGCCAGATCTGACTAAGCCATAAATCAGCCCCATAACGCCGCTAAATAATAACATTTGTAGGGGATTTATGGAAATTCCGAAACCTCCGTCCCCACTCGAATACTCAAAAACTGTAAAATCCCGTTTTTCGGTGAAATGCAAATTGCCGCCCAAGACATGTCACACAAATGTGATGTATTTGTTACCCTCAGCAAACGCTATTTTTTAAATACACTCAACAAATTATGGGTTTTTAGCAAATTTCCCACAAAAAGATACATGCTCAATACCGCGTGGTTAAAATCATGGTGATTAAAGCAAGAAATTTAACCGCGGAGTGCGCAGAGGGCGCAGAGAGACGAAACTCTGCGTACTCCGCGTCCTCTGCGGTGATTTCAAACCACTTAAAAACCGTGACGATAAAAGGGATGTCTATTTCAGTTCACCGAAAGTCAGGTAAAATGGCTATTCGCGATGCCAAACACGAATGAATCCACGTTTAAAGCATGTAAAATTATGGCAAGGGGCGCTAATAAAACAATTAGAGAAGAGACCGCGACTATAAATCCGATGAAAAAATCACTGATAAAACCTTTCGGTGAAGTATTCATGACTTTATCCGTGCTTTTACCATAAATTGTTGTCCCTGTGCGATCATCGGCTAATAATATATGTTCAGGATGCCTCAATAGTGCGAATGTCATCCACAAATCCCCAATTGCTCCAGCGGCATTCATCGCGAGCGGAATAATGAACCAATGGGCGATTGCAGGAAAAACAATCATGGAAATAACACCAAGTACAGAAATCACTATCAACGGTGCTATCAGAATAGCAATAAACTGATTCCTGCAAAAGATTGTTCCTGTGGTGGTATAAAGATAAGGAAGTATATAATGGGCAACTCCTGCGCCATATCTGGGTTTACCTCCATACATCGAAATAGCAATTCCATGGATAAATTCATGGAATAACATCGTGAAGACAACGGTAGATATGGCTATTAAAATCGCAACCGGCGTCCCTTCAAAATCGCCTGCATTTTGAGTTATTGATGTATGTACAAGCTTGAAGAAGCAGCCAAATAAGAACAGTGATAATATTCCCATACCTGTTAATATAACTGTCAGTTCTCTTGACAATTCTATTTTATTAATCTCTTTGCAATCCTTACGTTCTAAGATTTCAGATTTCTTCATGATCTAATCTCCTGGCAATCAGCGTGCTTTTGCCCAATCCGGATTGATCCGTGCTCATGTAGCGATCAGGTACTCCGGAATGGCGGGTCGATGCCGCGCCGTATCGGCACTTCCATTCTGCCGATGCAGTAACTGACGTTTATGATATCCACGGCTGGAGTCTCGTCCAGCCGCGGTTCGTTGTAGCTGTGGTCGTTCATGCGTACGCCCTCCTGATTTTTGATATCGTTGACGCTTTGGTTGTGGTCAGGTCCCGTATCTGGTGCTGTGCTCAAGACCTCCACCAACGATCTCAACTTTCGCCGCTGGATGAATTTCAATGGTTTTCTGCCGTTCATGCTGTTCACCTCATGTGTTCATATTCTCATTTACCAGCAGTCCGCGCTTCATACGCGCAATCCGGACAGGCGCAATCCGGACAGCGTTGGATACGATCTCCAGATCATACATGATCCTGATGATGGTGTGTTCATCTCTGTTCAGGTACTCAAAGATCTTCATGATCTTACCTCCTGTTCATCATGGTGTATGTCGTTGCAGGCGCATTGCCTGTGGTGATGCTGGCATATACCTTTGCTGACTCCATCACGACTCCGTCGCTGTTTCGCAGATCGCACCTCACATTCCTGTCCGAGCCAGACGGTCCCGTGCTCGATAGTGACCCGGTACTCTGAACCGACAGATCGCTGCCGCGCCGTATCGGCACTCGCATTTTGCTGATGTAGTAACGCCCTCCGGATGATACCATCGAACGGACTTTCACCCAGCCGCGGTTCGCTGTTGTTGTGGTTGTTCATGCTGCTCACCTCAGGTGTTCATATTCTCATTTACCAGCAGTCCGTCCTTTACGTGCATGATCCGATCAGCATGAGATGCGATCGCCGGATCATGCGTGATCATGATGATGGTGCGTCCATCCCTGTTCAGATCGCTGAATATCTTCATGATCTCCGCTCCTGTTTTATCGTCGAGACTTGCAGTGGGATCGTCCGCGAGAATGATCGATGGGTCGTTTACGAGCGCTCTTGCGCTC
>DAWR01000167.1:0-6020 GCA_002506015.1 Candidatus Methanogasteraceae archaeon UBA261
TGGTCTGGGACTCAGGTTCACTGACGGTCTTTATCCTGAAGAAGAGGCAGGCAAGTTCAGTCTCAAAGCATGGTACGGAGCAAACCGATATATCGTGGGTCCGGATGAAGTTATTGAGAAAGCAAATGAGAGATTTGCCATCTATAGCGCAAGGTGTGGATGTGTTCGGAAACGATATGAATAAGGTCAGAAGGACGGGGGTTAAATGAGCGAATACGAAATAAGAGACCCGGTTTATGGATTTATAACATTTAACGAGTGGGAAAAGGAAATAATAAATCACCCCGTCTTTCAAAGATTGAGAAGAATAAAACAGCTCGCATTAACAGATATGGTCTATCCCGGAGCGACTCACACGCGGTTTGAGCATTCGCTTGGAGTCATGCATCTTGCCACAAAAATGTATGATGCAATTACCAGAGATGATTCCAACAAACGACTCCTGGCAGAGAAATTAGAGTATCAAGAATCCGGTCTGAAAAGAGACCGACAGTTGGTCAGACTGGCGGCTCTGCTTCATGATGTGGGACATGCGCCTTTTTCTCATGCATCAGAGGCTATAATATCGAAAAATCCGGTAACTGGAAAACCTTACAAACACGAAGACTATACTTCTGTATTAATTAAAGGTCCTTTAAGGACTGTGATAGAGGATCATGGCATAAACAAAACAAACTTCAGTATAACGGCCGATGACATTGCAGCTTTGATTGAAGGTAACCCCGAAATACTGGGAGAGCGGGTTTTTTGGAGACTCATCATTTCTAGCCAGTTAGATGCAGATAGGGGGGATTATTTGCTCAGAGACTCCCTTCATTGTGGGGTAAAATACGGCATATATGATCTCGATAGACTTCTTGTTACCATGGCACTAGGAATAGACCCGGAAACCGAAGATGTGATTCTTGGGTTAACCGAAGGTGGATGGCATGTGGCAGAATCGTTGGTGATCGCGAGATATCAAATGTTCTCTCAGATATATTTTCATAAAACACGCAGGGCATACGATTATATGCTGCAGGAAGCGATAAAAAATGCTGTTGGAACTCTTCCTGTGCCAGATGAAATCCAAAAATATTTGGGGTTGGATGATTATGAAGTCTGGCATCAACTAAAAAATAAAGGAAATGATTTTTGGTACGGTTCAATCGTATCAAGAAATCACATACGAAAAGTTTTCAGCATAGAAGAGGTATCAACATCCCAAGATGTGGCGGTATTGGACAAGATAAAAACAGAGTTCGATGAAAAAGATATCTGGTATTGGGAAGATGTGGCGAAAAAGGAGTGGTATAAAATGAATAGTGATGGAGCAGGTAAGGATGAAATTATGATAATTGGGAATCATAAAGGAGTAACCCCACTCCGGAAATATTCAAGGATAGTTAAAAACATTGGAGAATCAAGGAGATACAGGCTATATGTACAACCAAATGACAGAGATGATGCGGAAACGATAATTAAGGAGGCAAAAGGATGAACGAAAGCATGTTACGAGGTGTCGCTATGGTGTCTCACTTGGTCAAAAAACTGAGTGAAAAATATCCGGACCGTCAAATAGGTAAGACCGTTGTCCAGAAAACAGTGTATATGCTAACCAGAGAAAAGGTCATTGATTTCGATTATTCGATGTATCATTACGGACCTTATTCAGCACAAGTATCCAGTGAAATAAATTTTGCTGAGAATATAGGTGCAGTAGAAATAGATTGGATACCGGACAAAGGATATTTTATAAAATCAAAATCAGACGAGTTGGAGGGAGTTTTGAGTGACGATGATAAGCAGGCAATAGACGAGATTATTAACAAGTATGGTATGTTTAACGCTATAGAACTCTCAATAATCACAACTGCCCTTTTCGTTAAAGATGGTTTTGAGGTCAACGATAATGAGGAACTTGTACGGGTAGTAGCCTCTTTAAAACCGAAGTATAGTATAGCTCGAATAAAGAATATCTTGGAAGAGGGGGGTTGCACCTGAAACCAACTGCTATTTTAAAGCCAGCGCAACGCCGCTCAAGCGAGGGATATTCAGTCAATGAACTGAGAAATGCAGTTCATACGTGGAGAATACAGGAGCATCCCCATAGGAGATAACTTCATGCCCAAAGACCCACACATCAAGAAGATCCTTCTCATTGGCTCAGGCCCAATACTGATCGGACAGGCTGCGGAATTCGATTTTTCAGGCAGTCAAGCGTGCAGGTCCCTCCGCGAGGAAGGAACCTCCGTAGTTCTCGTGAACTCAAATCCTGCAACGGTCATGACTGACCCAGAGACTGCTGATGCCGTCTACATCGAGCCGCTAACACCTGAGGTAATTGAGAAGATCATAGAGATTGAGCGCCCTGACGGGCTCATCGCAGGATTTGGCGGGCAGACCGGGCTTAATCTCACAACCGAACTTGCAGAGAGTGGCGCACTCGATAGATACAACGTAAAACTTCTTGGAACGCCGCTTAAGGCGATCTATGACACGGAGGACCGTGAACTCTTCAAGCAGGCGATGGAGGAGATCGGCGAGCCGGTCCCGAGGAGCCGGGCGGTCTCGACAATTAAGGACGCGCTTGCACTAATCCCAATGCTCGGTCTCCCCTTAATCGTCCGCCCTGCATACACGCTTGGCGGCGCTGGCGGCGGGATCGCGTACACCCGCGATGATCTCTGCAGAATTTGCGAACTCGGGCTTAAGCGGTCGCGGATCAATCAGGTGCTCGTCGAGGAGAGTGTGCTTGGCTGGAAGGAGTTTGAGTATGAGGTGATGCGGGATTCGGGCGACACCTGCATCACGATCTGCAACATGGAGAACTTCGATCCGATGGGCATCCACACCGGCGAGTCGATCGTTGTGACCCCGTCTCAGACGCTTTCTGATAACGATCACCAGATGCTCAGGAGCGCTGCGATAAACATCATACGTTTCTTAGGTATTGAGGGCGGCTGCAACATCCAGTTCGCGGTGAAAGACGGAAAGTACGTGGTTGTTGAGGTGAACCCCCGGGTTTCAAGGTCGTCAGCGCTCGCATCGAAGGCGACCGGCTATCCGATCGCACGGGTTGCCGCAAAGATTGCAATTGGGCTTAATCTGGATGAGATCAGGAATGATGTCACAGGCGAGACTCCCGCGTCGTTTGAGCCGGCTATCGATTATGTGGTCGTAAAGATTCCGAGATGGCCTTTTGACAAGTTCGTAACAGCGGATAACACGCTCACAACAGCGATGAAGAGCACAGGCGAGGTTATGGCGATCGGACGCACCATCGAGGAGGCGCTCCTGAAGGCTGTGCGTTCGCTTGACATCGATATGAGTTTTGGAGCTGGAACCGGAACCGGGACAGCGGCGGATGATTGGACGCCTGATCGGATCAGAGAACTTCTCAAAACCCCCACAGACCAGCGTCTCTTCGTGGTGTACCATGCGCTCCGTACCGGGCTCTCCAGCGAGGAGGTCTCCGAACTGACATCGATTGACCTGTTCTTCCTGCGGAAACTGAAGAACATAATCGAGGTCGAGGACCGCATCAAGCCCGGCGCAAGTCCGGAAAAGGTTGTTCTCCGCGATGCAAAGCGGATCGGGCTAACAGATGAACGGATCGCGGAACTCGCAGGCGTTACGCGGGAGGCAGTAACCGACCAGAGGCACGATCATGGAATCCTGCCCGCCTACAAGATGGTGGACACCTGTGCGGCAGAGTTTGCGGCAAAGACCCCATATTACTACTCGTGCTACGAGGACGAGTGCGAAATAAACCCTACATCGAGAAAGAAGGTGCTGATTTTAGGAGCAGGTCCAATCAGGATCGGGCAGGGGATTGAGTTTGATTACTGCACGGTCCACGCGGTCATGTCGCTTCGAGAGGAAGGAATCGAGACGCATATCGTTAACAACAATCCTGAAACTGTTTCCACTGATTTTGACACATCTGACAAGCTCTTCTTTGAGCCATTAACCCTCGAAGACGTGATGAACATAATCGAACGCGAGCGCCCGTGGGGAGTCTGCGTCCAGTTCGGCGGACAGACATCGGTCAATCTTGCAATTCCGCTCGCAAAGGAACTTGCACGCCGCCCTGACCTCGATACCGTGATTCTCGGGACATCGCCTGATGACATGGACCTTGCAGAGGACCGAAAACGGTTCAACCAGCTCCTCGTAGGTCTCGGGATCCCGCAGCCGGAAGCAGGCTATGCGACCTCAAAAGAGGAAGCACACACCGCATCCGACAGAATCGGCTATCCTGTTCTTGTGCGCCCCTCGTATGTTCTTGGCGGAAGAGCAATGGAGATTGTGTATGATTCCGATGACCTTGATCGGTACATGCGGGAAGCTGTTAGAGTCTCGCCGGATCATCCGGTCTTGATCGATGATTTCCTCGAAGGTGCTGTTGAGATCGATTGTGATGCGGTCTGCGATGGCGATGATGTCCTGATCGGTGCGATCATGGAGCACATCGAGGAGGCAGGAATCCACTCAGGCGACTCAGCATGTGTGATTCCACCGCAGTCGCTCTCTCCCGCTGTACTGGACACGGTTCGTGACTATGTAAAGCGTATTGCGCTCGCCCTAAATGTGCGGGGGCTGATAAACCTCCAGCTTGCAGAAAAGGACGGCGTTGTGTACGTGCTCGAGGCAAATCCGAGATCGTCCCGCACGATTCCATTCGTCTCAAAAGCGGTAGGGATCCCGCTTGCGAAGATCGCTGCAAAGGTGATCAGTGGAAGGACGCTTCAGGAACTCGGATACGCGGATGAACCTGTGCCACAATGCGTCTCTGTAAAAGAAGTCCTCCTGCCGTTTGATAAGCTACCGGGAGCCGATCCGATACTCGGTCCTGAGATGCGATCCACTGGCGAGGTGATGGGGATGGATTACGACTACGGGACCGCTTACTACAAGGCGCAGCTTGCCGCAGATAACCGGCTTCCCACGAAGGGCACGGTCTTTCTCTCGATCCGGGATGAAGACAAGGATCAAATCGTGGATGTTGCAAGAAAACTGCGAAGCACCGGACTGCACCTCATCGGAACCGGTGGGACTGTTCGCGTTCTGAAGGATCATGGTGTTTCCGCAATACAGATCAAGAAGGTGAGCGAGGGCAGCCCGAATGTGGTTGATCTGATCAGGGGCGGCAAGGTTGATCTGATCGTAAACACGCCGCGGAGCAAACAAGGACGGAGAGATGGGTATGAGATCAGGCGTGCTGCTGTTGATTTCAGTGTTCCGTACATCACAACGATTCAGGCTGCGGTTGCGGCAGGGGATGCGATCACGGTTGCTGCCCGGGCAGAGGGTGGCGTGGGAGTCGCGGCGGTGCGGGGGTATCATGGGAAGTGATGTGGACACTAAGAAACGGGTAAGGGGTATGGCGATAGCCAAATTTGCAAAATTTGTTGAGAACTATTTGTATCACACAGACTGGACCATTATCACGACAATGTACGGCGTTATTGATTTATTAGAGCAACCAAAACATGAACGAGTCAGAAGAGCTCAATCATGGAACGATCATGATTATGCTGCTGCAATTTCTAATTTTTTAAGGGAAATTTTTGATTCTAATGAACAAATAGGTCGCGCTATTATCAATGAAATCATTCAACAGGAAGAATTGTCTCAAGAAGCAAAAAATGAATTAAACCAGATACTACCCATGTTCGGTAATAAAGGCACAGATGCCGCATCTTTACTACAAAACATCCAGATTCCAGTAGTTGATATGTTTATCGAAGTTACTTGGTTACCTGATGATTTCTATAAAAGATTGGTAGATGAAATCAATTACCTTTATATAAATCAATTCCCGATGTCTCTTTCAATATTAATCAGGAAGCTTTTAGAGAATTTAATTATTGATATTTTGCGCAAGAAGTATGGTACACATGATTTGCAATTGTATTATGACAGTTCCAGAGGAAGATTTCATGATTTTTCTGTTCTACTGAAGAATCTTGATTCAAAGAAGGAAGAATTCCATTACATAACGTCTAATCTTGTATCCCCTCCAAATCAGAGGGTAA
>DAWR01000167.1:6134-10641 GCA_002506015.1 Candidatus Methanogasteraceae archaeon UBA261
TTGTGGTTAGCTAAACACGTACCAAAAGAAATATATTGAACAACAGCGCATCTCCAGAGTGTGCGTGGCATTACATGGATGCCCCATACATACGCTCTAACAAAGATGGTGAAAGGAGGTATAAGTCATGGCTGAATATCGATGTACAAACTGCGGATACGTTGCCAACGCTGATGCGGCGCCGGATGAGTGTCCGGTCTGCAAGCACAAGGAAACGTTTGAGATGATCAAGGAGTGATCAAACATGCTCGAAATAGAGAACCTGAACCTCGAGGTTGATGGGCGACCCGTACTCAAAGGTCTTGACCTCATAATTGAGAAGGGGGAGTGTCATGTCCTGCTCGGTCCAAACGGCTCCGGAAAGACGTCGCTTCTCTTAGGAATTCTCGGGTTTCCGAGATACCGGGTGACCGGCGGCAGGATCGTCTTCAATGGCGAGGATGTCACCAACCTGACGACCGCTGAGCGCGTGAAACTCGGGATGGGGATTGCGTTTCAGAACCCGCCGGTTATACGCGGCATCAGGCTCGGGGAGATGGTGAACCTCTGCCGTGGCGATAAATCCGGTGAGATCACTGATGAGACTCGCGTTCTTGCGAAAGAACTACATTTCACGGAGGACTTCCTGGAGCGAGATGTGAACGCCGGGTTCTCAGGTGGCGAGATCAAAAGGTCCGAGATACTGCAACTGATGGCACAGGATCCGGATTTTGTGATGCTGGATGAGCCTGATTCTGGTGTTGATATCGAGAACATGGAGTTAATCGGTGGGATGATTGGCAAACTCCTGCACAGGCGGGAGCTTCCAAGCAGAAGGACCGCATCAGGGCTTATCATCACGCATCTTGCAACGATCACCGAGTATGTGAGTGTAGACTGGGCGCATGTGATGCTCGGCGGCAGGATCGGGTGCTCGGGAAAGCCGGATCAGATCATCAGGCAGATATCAGAAGGAGGCTACGAGAAATGCATAAGGGAGTGCCAGATGTCGTGAATCCGGTTACGGCAGGGGCGAGATCGGATACCCTTCCGATCGAGAACAAGGAGAAGAAGCTGCTGGATGGTTTTCTGGCGGGAAGAGAACGGTTAAGAGAAGAAGTGAGAAAGGAAGATGTGCAGACGAGGTTGTTTGATGAATGAGAAACTGTCCATAAAAAACTTCAAATCAATTAAAGATTTGGAACTCGGGCTGCAAACGAGTAAAACTGAAGGGGACGCGTAAGTAGCAGGTGAATGAATGCGAATCGTTCTTTCAGATCATGCGATCTTCGAAATGAAACGGCGTCAAATAGATCAAAAAGAGGTAGAACGCCTTATCAGACATCCAGGACAAGTGACCGATGGTAATAAGAATAGAACTGTCATACAGGGCGTGTATCATGACCGAAAGTGCAATAAGCAGATGCTGCTAAGAATCATTGGAGACGAGTTAGGCGACATATTCCATGTAATAACGGTTTATAGAACTTCAAAAATCGAAAAATACTGGAGATGAAGATACAGATGAAAGTAATATATGACCCACAGACAGACAGCCTCACCATACTACTCAGGGATGTCCCAGTCAAGGAAAGCGATGAGATCAGAGATGGTTTGATTGTGGATTATGGGGATGATGACCATATAGTGGCAATCGAGATGCTCGACGCATCCGAAAATGTGTCAGAGCCGTCTGCATTGCTGTATGAAATTAAAGGACAGATGACACCAGTTATAGCATAAAAACGATTGCGATATGCATCCACCAGCCCCCACACTCCGACGAAATCGTGACGAATTGTCTGCCCGCACAAGTCGACCGAAGGCAGGAGAAGAAGCTGCTGGATGGTTTTCTGGCGGGAAGAGGACGATTAAGAGAAGAAGTGAGAAAAGAAGATGGACAGACAGGGTTGTTTGAATGATAAAAAATCTGGAGATTAAAAACTTCAAATCAATAAAGCACCTCGAGATGGAGTGCAAACGAATAAACCTGTTCATCGGAGAGCCGAACACAGGCAAGTCAAACATACTTGAAGCCCTTGGGTTGGTGAGTTGGTACAAGTATGGAGATACGAGTCTCAAAGAATACGTTAGATTTCAGGGCACTCAGAACCTTTTTTATGATGACCTGCTTGACCAGTCCGTCGAGATAACAATCGATAAACTAAACCTGGGGATAGAATTCAAAGATGACGAATTCTACTTTGGAAGCACACTTTTGAAAAATGGCGAGAAAAGTGATAAAAAAACCATCGCTGCATTGGATTATTCGGGAAACATTCGATATAGTAGCTCCCTCCACGAGGTTGAATTTATAAAATTTTACAGATTTGTAGGGCAGAACAAGTTTCCTGAGAGTGGATCATCGTTCCTTTTACCTCCGCATGGTTCTAACCTGTTTGCAGTTGTGATGGCAAATAAAAAATTTAGGGAAACCATGGCAAGATTTTTCAAGATTTTTGGTTTTAAACTCGTACTTAAGCTTCAGGAAAGAACCTTTGAGATTCAGAAGCAGGTAGATGATCTGGTTTTTAGTTATCCTTACGTACTAACATCAGACACACTCCAGAGGATAATATTCCACGTGATCGCCATGGAATCAAACAAAAACTCCACAATAGTCTTCGAAGAACCTGAATCTCACTCATTCCCCTACTACACAAAGTATCTCGGAGAAAGAATCGCATTCGATGAGACAAACCAGTATTTTATAGCGACGCACAACCCGTATCTCCTTCTCTCAATCCTTAAGAAAGCGCATAAAAATTCCGTGAATGTCTTTGTCACATATTTCAAGGATTATCAGACAAAAGTCAAATCTCTCACCGATGAACAGATATCAGAGTTGATGGATTATGATCCGTTTTTCAATCTACATTCTTTCATTTTCGAGGAGGAGAATCGGTGATAATCGTTGAGTGTTACACCGACGAATTTCTGGTAAAGAGCATAGGATTTCCCAGAAGACAGATAAAGCACAAAGGTGGCAAGGGAAAAGTCATGGAGATCATGAAGAAAAAAGATAGGACAGTTGGCATCATCGATGAAGACCCTTACAGCGATCAACCACCAGATCTGGAGAACTACATCGAAAAGGATACCAGATCCACAGTTAAATTATTGATCCGGAAGGATGACGCCAGAAAGCGGTTGATACAGATCTCCCCATACATTGAACACTGGCTATTAGATAGAGCCAGACAGAACCGAATCTCTCCAAAAGATTTTGGTCTTCCGAATGACCCAAAAGAACTGCATAGCATTCCATACGTCGAGAGGAATAGAAACTTTCATAGCTTTCTAAACGAACTTATCGAAGCAGACGATGAGATCGATACGCTTAAAAAATGGATAATGGAGGTTATTTGAATGAGATCATTTCATACGAGATTCAACTTAATTTTACCCGTTCGAAAGGAAAAGTGGCAGATATCATAAGGAGGCTACGAGAAATGCATAAAAAAGTGCCAGACGTTGCGGATGCCGTGAAACCCGAAGATTACACGATGGATGCAGAAGAACACACCGAAGAGGACCGATCCGAGATAGAAGGCGAATACAAAAAGTCACTTCTTGGAGTCGGGTACGATCCAGCCGACGAAGAACGATCAGGATCATTTCTACAACTCGACCACTCAGTCCTATGCTCAAGTGCCGTGCAGAAAGGAATTGAGGTTCTGGACAGTAGCGAGGCGCTCAAGAAGTACTCCTGGCTCTCTGACTACTTCTGGCGTGCAGTCCCTGCTGATAAGGACATCTACACAAAAGAGGTTGCAGAGAAGCAGACCGGTGGCTACTTTGTAAGAGCTGCCCCAGGCGTCAAATCCATATTCCCACTGCAAGCGTGCCTATTCATCGGAAAGGAGCGGCTTTCGCAGAACGTACATAACATCGTGATCGTCGAAGAAGGCGCAGAACTCCACATCATAACGGGCTGCTCGACTGCGCAGGATGTGCAGTCTGCCATGCATCTCGGGGTATCCGAGTTCTATGTGAAGAAAGGCGCAACGCTCACATACACGATGATTCATAACTGGGCGCCCGAAGTTGTGGTTAGACCGAGAAGCGGCATAATCGTCGAGGAAAGCGGGACTTATATCAACAACTACATCTTGATGAAGCCTGTTAAGGACGTGCAGATGTATCCGGTCACATACTGCGGCAAGAATGCACGAACGATGACACAGACCGTTATCCACGCATCACAGGATTCAAAGATCGATATCGGTTCAAAAGTGGTGCTGGAGGGCGAGAACAGCCGCGCAGAACTGATATCCCGGTCGATTGCAACAGATCAGGCGGATGTCACTGCAAGGGGTGCGATCGTGGGCTCGGCGCCCGGAGTAAAAGGGCATCTCGAGTGCATCGGGCTCATGCTCTCCAATACGGCACGGATACACTCGGTCCCTGAACTTGAGGCGACTGTTGAGGATGCCGAACTCTCGCACGAGGCAGCGGTCGGGCGGATATCAGAAGAGGAGATCGCATACCTGACAGCGAGGGGTCTCTCGGAAGACGAGGCTGCTGG
>DAWR01000128.1:0-2120 GCA_002506015.1 Candidatus Methanogasteraceae archaeon UBA261
AAAAGACTCGGGTTATCATGATCAATTACCCGAATAACCCGACAGGTGCAACAATGGATAAGAAAGACCTCGAAGAGATTGCGGATGTTGCAACCGAGCACGATCTGGTAGTTATTTCTGATGAAATCTATGACAAACTCACTTATGATGGAACACACACCTGTTTCTCCTCCCTGAATGGAATGATGGATAACACGGTCGTGTTCAACGGTTTCTCGAAGTCTTATGCGATGACCGGTCTCAGAGTTGGATATGCACTCGGAAACAGTGAAATCATCGGAGCGATGACAAAGATGCACCAGTACACAATGCTCTGTGCTCCGATCACGTCGCAGTTGGCTGCAATCGATGCGCTGCGGAACGGAACGGAAGAGATGGGGAAGATGGTGCGGGAGTACGACCGCAGGAGGCACCTGATAATCAGCGGCTTCAACGAACTCGGACTGGATTGCTTCCGGGCAAAGGGAGCGTTCTACGCATTTCCGTCGATTGCAGATACTGGCATGACCTCAGACGAGTTTGCAGAGCGTCTGATGGTCGAAAAGAATGTGGCTGTCGTTCCGGGGGACGTATTCGGGGATTGCGGAGCCGGATTTCTGCGGTGTTCGTATGCTGCGTCGAGGGAGGACATAAAGGAAGCGCTTCTGCGCATAGGGGAGTTTCTTGAGTCGATCAACTACAATCGGGCACCCGGGATGCCGATGGTGATGGGGGCACCGAGAGTATCGAGAGAGAATCTTCGTACGGTAACGTCCACGGAACAACGAGATTGATCGATGAGCAAAAAAACGTACACAAGAGAGAGTTTTCAGCTCAAAGAGACCGTTGTCACCATTTCTTCAGAAAAAAAATACATTCCCGCAGCGAAGCGTGTAATTGTGGCGTGCAGGAACGATCTGGAGCGATTCATCAGAGATGACCCGTTCTTCGCAGTCACCCTCGAAGAATACCGGTGCCAGCGCCCGGACGATGCTCCTGAGATTGTGCGGCGGATGGTTGCTGCGGGCAACGCCTTTGGAATCGGTCCGATGAGCGCGGTTGCAGGCACGATTGCGGGGCTGGCTGTGGGGGCGATGGTGGATTGTGGCGCAACTTATGCGATCGTTGATAACGGCGGCGATATCGCCATGGTCAACGACGAAACGGTCATTGTCGGCGTGTACTCTGGCAGAACGGACATCAGCATTGGTCTTGAGATTGAACCCGGCGAGTCGATCCGTGGAATATGCACATCGTCCGGGAGAATCGGGCATTCGATCAGCTTCGGGTGCGCGGACTCCGCAACGATTCTGGCTGATGATCCGGCTCTTGCGGATGCGGCAGCAACCGCGGTCGGGAACGCTGTGAGCGACACGGAATCCATCAAAGACGCGTTATCGATGATTGAGGGGGCAGGATCGATCACAGGAGGTTTAATTATCCTTGGGGACCACATTGGATTATGTGGGAGCGTCCCGGTCGTGGATGCGCCGCAGAGACTTGAGTACATCACAGGAGCAGGGGCACCATGAACATAATCGATCTCGCAAAGATATTCGTCTGCGTATCCTTCCTACTCTACTCGTGCCGCTCCGACCTCAGGACCAGAACCGTTCCGAACGAGCTCTGGGGCGTGGTCTTTGCCGCCGCTCTACCACTCGTTATCGCAGGTGCGATGGCAGAAGGCAAAGGGTATCTCCTGCACACAGCAGTCTCGGTTGTGGGCATCTATCTGTTCGTGTACCTGCTCTTCCGGCTCAATGCATTCGGAGGTGCGGACGCAAAGGCACTGATCGCTCTTGCGTTCATCTTTCCGGCTTTTCCGAGTCTTGCAGTCGCGGGACATGAATTACCGGTAAGTGGCGTTCCACCAGTCAATATATTCGCATTCAGCACACTCGTAAACGCTGTTTTGCTCACCACAATTGTTCCGCTCGGAATTCTTGCTTATAACCTCTGCACACTCTCTTTACGCGAGATTGCAAAACGACCGTTCTACATCTTCGCAGGATACCGGTGCAGGATATCCAATCTCCGGGGTCGGCATGTGCGACTGATCGAAGATTACCTCTGCGAGGACGGGAAGGTCAGGAAAAAATTCAGTAGAAGCGGCAGCAATATCGATGAGATCGCAGTGAAAC
>DAWR01000128.1:2201-6016 GCA_002506015.1 Candidatus Methanogasteraceae archaeon UBA261
TAAGCGCTCTTCTGTACGGAGATCTGATGTTTCGTGTGGTGCTTCTGCTTCTGCTTCTGTGATTGTGGTCACCTGATGAGGTGATCATACCGAGAGGGCTTCGAAGTTTTGGAATCAGAGGTTGAATGATATGGATCCCCACACAAATAGTGTACCCCAATGTACACCCTGAAGCCCCAGCCGCGCCACCCCCGAATGAATTCGGGGGCATCGTGGAAGGAGGTCGTGTGCCTGGTGCAAGCGCAGACGGGGGTGGGGTGGGTGGGCGTGTGTTCTTCGATAAATAGCTTTGGACACTCATAGATCTCACCATCTTACTCATCGTTTCGCGTGTGAAGGAAGTTGTCGAAGGCAATATGGGTGAAGCGTAGCGAATTTTTATCCAAGATTATGCGATGTACTTTTCAGATAAAAGTATCATCTAAAAGTTTAGCCCTATATATAGGGTTCATTATGGCTTCGTAAACAATTGGTTCATGGTATCGCTTAAAGCTGGATATTTTACCACGTTCTAACTCTGATAACACTGCTTTTTTCCAAAAAATTTTTATATTTTCATGAAACTTAATTCTATCTATTCTTTCAAAGACTAACCAACGTGCCTCACGTATCTTATTTCTGAAAAAATAATCCTCGGCTTCATGTACAACTCTATCTGTGTTGTAGTTCTGCTGATCATAATCGAGAGGCATGATTAAACCAACTCCGCCGTTAGAATATGGTTTCAAAACGTATCTTTGACCAATGATAATTCCTATCCCATTATTTTTAGTAATAGACGTAACAAGCATTGGGTCGTCGCTTGTAAGTTCGATAAAATCAATCATTTCCCTCGCTAAATCGAAATAATCATTTATCCAATCTCTATTCAATGTTATTTTCTTGATCCATTCAATCAAATGTTCATGAGACTCCTGGTTGTTTGTTAGGATCTCCGAAACTTGGATGTTGGTACCCCCAATATCTACCAATTTGGCGTTAATCGAAGTGGTTTTTGATGGAAGCGATGCTTTAGGTCTGTCCATGCTTGGTGAGGGTAAGGGCTCGATTGAGGATATATAGCTCCCCAAATCTTGAGTTTTTGCTGATTCTGATCCGGTCCACAAATTCTTAAACCATCTTTGCAACTCACATACTTGTTCTTTTTCATCAATCAGAACAGACATTTCCACTCGCCTCCTTATTCCTTTATCTGTGAGATTGGATGAACCAATGAACGCCCTATCACCTGCTACGATAACCTTTGCATGGATATCTTTGTAATGATGGATATTTAATAAATTGTCCAAAATAAAATTCTTGATGTTCTGTCTCTGTTTCATATTATGAGAAATTATCCACTCTTCGACATCTGTAATACGATGCCATGTATTAACCAATTGGGTGATTCTACTAAGATATCCTACACTAATATAAGGACAAACAATACACACATTTTTATTTTCAACTATTTCAGTTATAGTTCTATCAAAGGCGACATACCACCTGCTGAACTTTCTTTGTCACGGTAAATTAATTTTGTGCCCATTTCGGAAAATCCCGCCGAAATTTCTTTATTCATTTGAAGAAGGTTCATTTTTAAGTGATTCCATAAATGTAGTTATCTCAAACTCAAAATCTTTCCATAAATCTGGCAAACTCTCAGCAAGAGGCATCAATCTTTCCTTGTCTAACAGTACCCCGTATCCGTGAATGAAGAAATGTCGAAACGCACGATATTCATCGAGTCTCTTTGAAAGTTCAAGTGAGATTATTTGATTATTAACTGCTAAATCCAATAAATCTTTGTGCCATGATCCTGATACCGGCAAGGACATTCCCTTAAATTTTAATACTCTCTTAAGTATGTTCTCTATTCCATTGTATGTGTTTTGGAGAAATGTCGAGATAGCGGCTAACTCAACGACGGTCTTTTCTTTTCGCTGCAATGCTTCGTTTAATGCTCGAAATGTATCTAAAACATATTCTTTTTCAGCCTGAACCTCTCGAAGCAGTTCATCCATAGATTTTAACTCCTTTTTCTTCTATTATTTGATTAAATAATGATTTTCTAGATAAGTCTACAAGGTCCACAGGTTTAGATAAATTTCTCATTAACTCACCATAAAATTTGAAAAAGACGTTGGGTCTTATTCCTTCTACTGCCAGGTCAATATCATTAGGCTCACTATCCTTATCCAATGACGACCCAAATAGATAAATGGAAGAAACTTTGTATTTTTCCGCACAATGGGTAATAATCTGTTTGTCCATTTCACTTATCATAATCGTCCACCGCATGGCATTGTTAGCTATCATTAAATTTATGTTTGAACCTTATCACTTGTTTGAAGTATATATGTCTAACCCACCCCACAAAACCACATCATACACACGACCCAATCCGACCTCCGCGTCCATCACGCCAGTCTCCAGAATCCCCAACCTTCCCACCCCGCAATGAATTGCGGGCATCCGCGGAGGGAGGTCGTGCGATAGAACGAGTGTGGACCGATGTGGGGTGGACGGGCGTGTGTTCGCTGAGGGCAGCGTGAATTTTGCTAACGGTACCGGCGTAAAAGAAGTTCGGCGAAGCCGAATTTGGACAGAGCAAAACGAAGTCTTTTACACCGTGTTATCTGCTGTTGCGGTTCAATCCACTATTATGACCAAAAGCCCGGGTCTCTGAATTCCAATGGTTAAAGTGTGCTACGAAGAAGGGATTAGCAGAGACCACAAATCAGCAATTCCCGCTCTCCTTTAGCACCCTCATCCAAAATGCCGTATGACTACACTGCCCCTCAATATCGGTTTGTCGTGTAATGCGATGAAGTAGAAGTGCTCCATAACCTAAAATGTTCGCGAAAACACAAAGGGACAGCCCCGCCGTTAGCGATTTTCGTTGTGATTGTAAACGCATGCAAGAGAGATGGGGCTTTCATCATTTTGCAGATATTTCGTAGACATTTTGTAACACACTTTGTCCCACCACAAAACAAATCAACAGCAAGCGATGATATAGCTACAAACAGTTAGGGGTCGAAAGTGTAGATGGAATGGGAATTACGGACCACAAATAAGGTTTCGAAAGTAAGCCGTAAGAGTCCTGATGATCATCACTAAAAGTAAAATTTCAAATATCCATAATGAGCAAAAGCCAGGGTATCCGAATTCCCCATGGTTAAAGTGTGCTACGAAGAAGGGATTAGCAGAGACCACAAATAAGGAGGCAATTGTTTCCAATAAATACGGATCCCATCGCAGGAAGATTTTATTTAGTTGGTCCCTTGTGTCATTCAGCCAAGTTTCCCATCCTAAACCTGTAGAAGGTTCCTCAATTTGTGTTCTGAGGTAGTAAGCCATTTTGAGTATTCCGAATCGCTTTTCTGAAAGGTAGAAATAACCAATAATCCAGATTGGAGATATCATCCAAGCTATGAATGGATTCTGTAGCTCCAACGCTATACCTACAAGTGTTGCAGTCACAGTCAAGAGAAAGCCTAACACATTAACACAGGTGCGATCCGTAGAGAGGATTTCATTTCGAATAAGTTCATATTCCAATCTCATTCCACGATTGCTTTCTGCAGAAGCTTCATTATATAGTTTTACCATACTTCACCACACCTCTAATAAGAATATAATATATACATACAATCTCTGTTAGATTCAATAGGCTAATATGTCTTCTGGTTGTCAAACCGCAATTGCAGATAACGTTGTACATCTGAACTTACTTCGCATATCCCGCCTATTCAGTGTTATATCCGAACCTGGTCTCGAACTTTCGGTGAAACGTAAATTGCATCCCGAAAGGAGTCGCTTAGGTATAACAC
>DAWR01000118.1 GCA_002506015.1 Candidatus Methanogasteraceae archaeon UBA261
GTAGTATATGTTAATTTGTACCTTAAAAGTATGAGAAAGTGCTACCAAATTGATACCAGATAATCTGTCAGAATCAAAGCGGATCATGGCACCGGAGTTAGGTAAATTGAAGCCCGCATACGCCTTACCCTCCTTTTTGGAGTGGATACATTGCGCGTTACGCTTGGACTTCATTGTACTTAAAGTTTGTGGCAACTATTTGTGATAATACTGCTTACTGTTTGAGTATTTATTTAAAAAGAGTTAGAGGCAACAAATTTAAACATCCGAGTTGAGACAAAACGATAACAAGACATGACTAAGGACTGCCAAAAGTGATGGTAGAAGAAGGATCTTTCAAACTCAGGTTAAAGTTTGTTACAGATTAACATGGTTGTTTCTGTGGTCACTGGCGATAGTCCCCATTGATGCAGAAATCAAGAGATTATGCAACCAGTTGTCGTGATAAACGAAGTCGTTGAATTTATGAGTTGGTGATTCCTACGTCTGTTTAATCTTTGAACGAGGTGAATATGGATGTAAATTGTGTAATAATGCCCATGACCGGGTGCTATATTCGACAGACATCAGATGCCTGTAGAAAATACCTGCAAACATACGATATCGGTCCATTGGATCCATATGGCGATTTAACATGTTGCTGGTTCGATATGCTGATGGATGATCGTAAGCTTTCACAAACTCGGGTGCTTTATTGCACAGTTTCAAAACCGCATCCAAAACATTTCCTTTAGGCATTTTTTCGATCGCTCATTCCTTGAATCCAGCGATTCTTTGCGTAAAGGTGTTCTTATCGTCTGAGCGGTAGATTTCCCAGACTCGAGTTTTGATTTCCTCATACTGACCCAACATTTGCTTACATCGATCTCTAATTTTGATAAACGAATGTAAAAAGCACAAAATTACAGTAATCATTGGGAATAAGTGTTGCCATGCTAATTTCGTGGCGGTTCAGCCATCCGTAGCGACCGTTTTTGGTTCATAGTCCTGAGATATGTTATTGGCATCGGTCTTGAAATGACCGTAAGCTTCTGTCAAACCTTCCGTATCTGCATCTAAACTCGACAGACGCGCCCAAAACACAATCATTTGCCACCGTGGTTGCGATGTACACCTTTTGGCCGTTAAAGCGGGTGTGTTTCTCATCTGCCAGGAGATCTTCCGGCAGATCCTCGGGGTTGTTTACAGTCGTGCCAACTACACTGTTGCGACCGATGTGATTATCGATACGATATCAGTACTGTGCATCGCGCCCAAAGACCTGCGTCAGTGCCCAATGGGGGACCCCCCAGCAGCGTAAAAACAGGGGTTTTTCCACATCATCGGTGTAACCGACCATATACGGCATTACAAAGGAGGGGCGGAAAGGTAAATACATCATTTCCATTACCGTCCTTCGTCTTTACTTTAATACGCCGCAAACGAATTCCTGGCATTTTCTTGGACTACGGAAGGATATTATGCAATGTATACCCTTGCTGGATCATAACCGGGAACAGTTCCGGATATTGCTCAATCACACCATCTAAATACATGCGAAACGCTTTAGCATCATCCAATATATGGTTGTACGCTTCCTCTTCGATGTATATGCAGATTTGTTTCGATTTATGTGCCAAAGGATCGAAATCTTTTTCCGGACCCGCATCTTCTTTCGTGAATGGTTAACGGCAGAATATGCGCCTGCCATAATACCAAAACAGGTTTGAGATCTTTATCTTCAGGTTTGTAAGTGTCCTGGGGACTCATGAAACAATAGTATATATCTATTAGTTTATAATATAATTGACAAAATTACTATCAATACAAGTAGTTTTTTCGAGAACCACAGAATCCGGTAGAATCAGGGATTTTTCTGGAAAACGCGATGGAATTTTGGTGGAATCCGATTATTTTGCTGATGGGGTGTGTCTTTGCGCTATTTGAGTGGATTCGAGATGGTTTCGGTGGATGTTCGCGAGGTGATTGTGGCTGGATGGCTGGATAGTGGCGTGGCTGGGAATTGTGTTCGGAACTCGGTCGTTTCAGAAGTACTGCCACATCCATTAAATTTATATGTCAGAAGATCGTTAGATGGTTACCCCATGCCAGAAAACAGCACCCCCAACCCAAACCTCAATAAACCCGCACTACCAAACACAACAGAAAAGACAGAGGGGCGATAAGACCAAATGACCGATTACGCAGTATTCTGGGGATGTACCATCCAGGCACGGTTCCCGTTCATGGAGAAATCAGTTAGACTCGTCGCAGACCCGCTTGACATCAGACTTCATGAGATCGAGGGCACCACATGTTGTCCCACGAAGCTGGTCAAGATAGGGGACGAGTTTGCATGGCACGTAACAGCAGCAAGGAACCTCGCTCTGGTGGAGGAGATGGACATGGATCTTGTAACGCCGTGTAATGGCTGTTACGGCACATTAAAATCGGCAGCATCCGAGCTTAACAGGAACACGGGGCTCATGAATGCTGTAAACGAACTGCTCGCAAGTGTGGGGCTCGAGTATAAGGGAACTATAGAAGTAAAACACTTAATCGAAGTATTGCACGACGACATCGGCACAGACGCAATAAAAAAACACGTAACAAGACCGCTTGACGGGATGAATATTGCGGTTCACTACGGCTGCCATCTGGTCCGCCCGAGTTCTGCGATACATTTTGATGACCCGAATGAGCCGACGAAGTTTGATATTCTCGTCGAGGCGCTGGGTGCCAAGAGTGTGGATTACCGTACAAAGATGCTCTGCTGCGGAAACGATCTTTCCAATACAGAGGATCCATCAGACGCAATCACACTGGCTCGCGAGAAGATTCTTGAGGTTCAGGATATTTCTGATGCCATGACGATGATGTGTCCCGCATGCTTCACCCAGTTTGATTCAAAGCAGTACCTAATGGAGAAGAGCGGCGAGCGGTTGCACATACCTGTTGTGTATTTCACAGAACTGATGGGGCTTGCATTCGGATTTGAGCCCGCTGAACTTGGCATGGGTATGCACAGGGTCGAGACAGACTCGTTCATCGAAAAATGGCACGAGCGCGCAGGACACCTCGCGAGTGCGAGGGAGTATTTCAATCTCGCGGATCTGCGGCGTTGTTATGAGTGTGCTGCTTGTGTCAACGACTGTCCGGTCACAAAATCGATTCCGCGGTTTGAGCCGAACCGGATAATCGGTGATGTTCTGAATGGCAAGCTGGATGAGATTGTGCAGTCTCCCGATATCTGGTACTGTACAAACTGCTACACCTGTTACGAACTCTGTCCGCAGAAGTTCGGCATGTTAAAGGTCTTTGACCGTCTGAAGAGCCTTGCAAGCGACCGCGGTATAGCTCCCGATGGCTTCAAAGGTGGACTTGCACTCTTTCTGGACACTGGAAAGCTGGGTGAGCCAACCGCAATGCGCAAGAAACTAAAACTCCCGGAGACCCCGAATAGCGGTTCAGACGAGCTAAAGGGGTTGATTGCGATAATCCACGAGCGAGATCAGGGAAATAAAGAAAGTAGAGAAGATGAAGGAAATGAAGAAGATCGAGAAGAAAATCAGTAGGCAGGTATGGTAAAATGAGAGGTAACTGTTACATTCCGTCCGGATGTTCCGTCTCCGGTATTATGAGCGAGTCAGGAAGAAGGCAGGACGGAAACGCGATCATTAAGTCGATTGCACTTATGCATGACCGTGCAAACGGTCTTGGCGGTGGTTTTGCAGCGTATGGGATATATCCGAGGCGTTCTGACCTGTATGCTTTCCATATGATGTTTGATGATATGGCGGCAAAGGAGCGGTGTGAGGAGCATTTCAAGGATAGATTCGATATCGTACTTGACGAAGCGATGCCGACGCGTCCCGGTGGCGCCTACGAAGAAGAGACATCAGGAAGATGGGGAGAACGTGGGGTGCAGCCGATCATAAATCCTCCGGTCCTGTGGCGGTATTTCATGGACGTTCCGGAGGATAAGACGAAATTTGTGTCAGATCGTGAGTATGTTGTTGGAGAGGTGATGGAGATCAACTCCACAATCGATGGTGCTTTTGTTGCGTCGTCCGGCAAGAATATGGGGGCATTCAAAGGTGTGGGGTACCCCGAGGACATCGGGGTCTTCTATAAGTTGGGCGAGTATAAGGCGTACATCTGGACCGCACACGGCAGATTCCCAACGAACACGCCGGGATGGTGGGGCGGAGCGCACCCGTTCTGCCTTCTTGACTGGTCAATCGTCCACAACGGTGAGATATCCTCTTACGGGATCAACAAACGGTACCTTGAGCCGTTCGGATATAAGCTGGAACTCCGGACCGATACCGAGGTTGTGGCGTACCTCTTTGACCTGCTTGTACGCAGGCATAAGCTCTCGATCGAGCTGGCTGCAAAAGTACTTGCATCGCCCTTCTGGGATGATATCGACAGGATGCCTGATCGTGAGCGTCGGATCGCAACCGCGCTCCGTCAGGTCTATGGCGGCGCACTCTTAAACGGTCCGTTCAGCATCATTCTCGGGCACAGTCGCGGCATGGTCGGGTTCAATGACCGCATCAAGTTAAGACCCATGACCTGCGCCCGGAAGGATGATATGCTCTACATGTCATCAGAGGAATCGGCGATAAGAGAGATTTCGCCTGATCTGGACGAGGTGTGGAGTCCGAGAGCAGGAACACCTGTTATAGGCGAGTTGGATGAGGGGGTGGCATAGATGGCGGCGACATCCGAGCTACCACCCGAATTCATCGTAAAGATCGACTACGACCGGTGCAGGCGGTGCAAGCGATGCGTCATGAACTGCAGCTTCGGATGCATGCATTTCACGGACCGGGTGGTTCCGGAACACAAGTTGTGCGTGGCATGTCAGCGATGCGTGACCTACTGCCCTGAACACGCGATAACAGTCACCAAGAACGAACTGGCTTACAAGGAAAATGCAAACTGGTCGCCTGAGCTCCGGAAAAACATCTTAAAGCAAGCTGAGACCGGAGGAATTCTCCTCGTCGGGATGGGAAACCCCAGAGACTACCCGATTTTGTGGGATCACCTGCTTATAGATGCGTGTCAGGTTACAAACCCGTCGATTGACCCGCTCCGTGAGCCAATGGAACTCAGGACATTCCTCGGCAGAAAACCGGATCGTCTTGAGTTCGTGGAGCGCGATGATGGCGAGATAGACCTTGCAACTGAGATAGAGCCGCAGGTCAGACTGGATGTGCCGGTCATCTTTGGGGCGATGTCGTATGGTGCGGTGAGTCTGAACGTGCATAGGTCGCTTGTGATGGCTGCGGCGAGATCCGGCACGCTCATGAACACCGGCGAGGGCGGACTTCACCGTGAACTGTACCCCTACGCAGGAAACGTCATCGTCCAGGTCGCATCAGGTAGGTTCGGTGTGCACAGCGAATACTTAAACACCTCCGCGATGGTCGAAATCAAGATCGGGCAGGGTGCAAAGCCGGGTATCGGCGGGCACCTCCCCGGTGAGAAGGTGGACGAGGACATATCAAAGACAAGGATGATTCCTGTCGGGTCTGATGCAATCTCGCCTGCGCCGCATCACGATATCTACTCAATCGAAGACCTCTCGCAACTTATATATGCGATCAAGGAAGCTACCGACTACGAAAAACCGGTATCGGTCAAGATATCAGCAGTCCACAATGTGGCAGCGATTGCAAGCGGGATTGTGCGTGCAGGCGCTGACGTCGTCACAATCGATGGGTTCCGCGGCGGAACCGGGGCTGCACCGATGGTTATACGGGACAACGTGGGAATACCGATCGAGCTTGCGCTTGCCGCGGTCGACCAGCGGCTGCGGGATGAGGGCATCAGAAACAACGCATCGATCATCTGCGCTGGAGGAATTCGGAGCAGCGGAGATATGGCAAAGGCGATCGCTCTTGGCGCTGATGCAGTAGTCATCGGAACCGCTGCACTTGTTGCTATGGGCTGCCGGATCTGCCAGAAATGCTACACCGGAAACTGTGCATGGGGCATCGCCACCCAGAGACCGGAACTCGTGCGCAGGCTCGATCCACAGGTCGGTTCCGCGAGGCTCTCGAATCTTCTTACGGCATGGAGCCTTGAACTTAAGGAGATACTTGGCTCGCTCGGCGTGAACTCGATCGAATCCCTGCGGGGTAGCCGCGAGCGACTGCGTGGCGTTGGACTTGATTCACAGACACTGGAACTACTTGGAGTAAAACCGGCAGGAGTCGGGCAGTAGGGAGATTGAGGTGACGAAGATGGTGATGAGAATCGATTGCAAGGGATTGTACTACCGAAAACAGAACAAGATCATCCGTAATGCAGCGGAAGAAGGCGAGACCGAGTTTATTCTTGATAATGCAAACGGACAGCGCTACATTGGCAGCGGGATCTCTAAGAAGATCAAGATCACCGTGAACGGAGTTCCCGGAAACGATCTTGCCATGTTCATGAACGGTCCCACGATCATCGTTAACGCCAACGCCCAGGACGGTGTCGCAAACACGATGAACGCAGGTGAATTGATTGTGCACGGAAGTGCAGGTGACGTCATCGGATACGGCATGCGTGGCGGGAAACTGTATGTTCAGGGGAATGTTGGATACAGAGCCGGCATTCATGCGAAAGAATACAAGAAACAGGTGCCAATAATAATTGCAGGCGGCGTTGCCGGCGATTTCTGCGGCGAGTACATGGCGGGAGGGATTCTGGTACTGCTCGGACTGAACCGGAGTGAAGGGGAGCCGATTGCCGGCAATTACTTAGGGACAGGGATGCACGGCGGCGTGATCTATATCAGAGGCGAAGTGGATGAATATACGCTTGGAAAAGAGGTGAGCGTACTCCCACTTGATTCTAAGGATATGAAGGTTCTTACGAAGCATCTCAAGGAGTATTGTGGGCACTTCGGGCTTGATCTGGATGAGATTATGGCTGAGCCGTTTATTAAGCTGCAACCGGTGTCGAGCAGACCGTACGGGAGTTTGTATGCGTATTAATTCAATTCCTGCATCTGTAAAGGTTCTCTTCCCGCGACAACAGAAGACACCAGAACCAAAAAGCTTTATCCGCTTCAGGAATCTGTCTAATAACGGTGATGAGATATGAACAATGAAGAACAGTACGATCAGGTGGAACCCGTCTATGAGAAACTTGCCCCCGGCGAGATACTGATCATCTCAAAAGAGGGAAATTGTATAACCTACGCCGCAAATGAACAAGGGGAAGTCGTTTTAAAGAAAACGTGCTTGCTCGAAGATGATTGATTCCATGGCAACCGGGTATTTGTTTGATACAGGGTTCCTTACACCGGCACTTACCGGCAGTTTGCCGGAAAAATGGACTCGACCATGGAACGAAATAATAAAACGAGGGAAAGCAGGGTATATCATCGAACCCGTAATTGCAGAAACCTGTTATCAATTGATGACAAAAAAGGGCATAAATAAAGAAATGTCAAAGAATCATATCATGCAAATAAAATCACTTGATTCTATGAGTATATTAAATTTGAATGATAACGATTCTTTCAAAGCAAGTCTTTATCGTACAAGGTTCAGTAAATTTAGTCTTTCACTTGTAGATTGCTTCATATTAGCTGCCGCAAATAGGCTTAAACTCAAAATATATACGACTGATGAACTTTTGAAGAGGGTTGCAATGAAAATAAATGTTTTATATAATTACCTTCCTATTCGAAGCTGAACGAACTTAACTTCAGGTAGTTTAATTGATGCTAATTGAGAAACATTTAAATGCAGTGAGTTCCATTGTTGTGAACAAGGTGATAAAAATGGTGAAGAGACAGGTATGTTTTACTATCGAGGAAGAAGTAGTGAAGAAAATGGAGGAAATAAGGGACACTACCGGCGTACCCGTGAGTAAGCAGATCGAATTGGCTCTAAAAGGATACAAGATTGAAAAAGTAGAGCAAAGATAAGCTTTGGTGCTCGCTAGATGACATACACTGAATTGAGTTTAGGCATCGTTATCGGAATTATTCTATCATTAGCGGTGGATGTCATCAAGGAAATTGTAGTCAGGGAATACAACACCAGAAAGGACGATTCGTTGAGAATAAAGAGCATCAGGGAAGATTTAAAAGCCTACATCACGTCTCTGTGCGTAATCTGGGAAAATTACAAAATTTCAGAGAGCATGCACAAAGAATTTCGAAAAGACATAGAATATCAGATCCGGGAGATTATCGATTATTATACCGCTTCTGCGAGGGATCTGGACCGTGCATTGGTCGGGGAACTCCGAAAAGTCTGCTCAAAATTCATAACGCTCATCGAAACCACGTCTGAAATCGACGATGACCTCTGGTTTGAGGCGGTAGAAAAAGCTGGAGACGAACTCTGTGAAGAATTCGAGAGGATCGTCCAGGAAAAATTTTGATGTAAAGAAGAGGAGGGCTATAAAATGACCGAAGAATGGCGGTATCTTGAGGTGAAGGAAAAAGAAGTCGTACGGTGCAATTCCATACACTCAACACTCGTGGATGGGATGGTTGAAGGAGTAAGCCCCAATACCGTGTTTCTGGAGGAATGTCCTGGCTATGTGCTTTCTCTGGGCAGGAATCAGTGCTGCGAGGAGGAGTGTGACATTGCAGAGTGTGAGAGACTCGGAATAACACTTGAAAGAAGGGAGACCGGTGGCGGAGCCGGATTAATGGTTCCGGGCGCAACATCGTGGGGCATCTGCATAGACAAAAGAGATTCCCGGGTTTCGGATGATATGAATGAAAATTTTGAGGTGCTGTCACGAGGCGTCGTTCTTGGGTTGAAAAAACTCGGGCTCGATGCGAATTTCTCGCCTGTGAATGACATAAATATCGGGGATAAGAAGGTCTGCGGGATGACCGCTATGAGCAGGCAGAACTCGCTCTTGATATATGGCAGCGTTATATGGGATTTTGACATGGAGACCTTCCTGAAGATCGCAAAGATTCCTGCGCCCAAACTGAAGAAGAAAGGGGTGACGTCAGTTCAGAAGAGAATAACAACAGTCATTGAGGAACTGGGGTGGAGGATACCTCCTGCAGAACTGAGGGAGTATCTTACCCAGGGGTTTGAAGATGCACTGGGTGTAAAACTGGTGAAAGAGGGATTAAACGTTGGGGAGGCTGCGATATGGGAGAAAAAGATGGATCTCTTCTCGTCAAAGAAGTTTATCCTGCGACCGGGTCACTGCAGCGTGTCAAACGCCTCGTGCGTCTATCCTGCGGAGAAGGGAATTATCAGGGTTTCGTTGTACGTGACCGAAGGAACGATAATGGACGCCGGGATCACCGGTGATTTTATGCAGATCAATGATATCTATTTTGATCCCCTGGAGAGGCTGCTTGTCGGGGCAAAGACCGAGAGGACGGAGATAGAACGGATCGTTCACGCATATTTTGACGAGAACGAGATTGAGATGGTCGGTGCCAGTGCAGATGACTTTGTCGATGCGATTGTTGGAGCGGCGAATGAATCAGG
>DAWR01000090.1 GCA_002506015.1 Candidatus Methanogasteraceae archaeon UBA261
AAAAAGAGTGCGTGGACATTTCACGCACACAGCATGGACTTATCGACTATCGATTACGTCCGTGCCCCTGTCCGCCATTACCGCGACCGCGTCCGTCTCGCGGCGGCTCATAATCCTCGTCCTGTCCGTTCGGGATGCCGTCGTTGTCATCGTCCCTGCCGTTGATGCCGTCGTTGTCACAGATGCCATCACCATCCTCGTCAACAAAGTTTGCGCCATTGCCGCCGCATCCGCATCCGCATCCGCCGCGTCCACGTCTGCAGTTGTTGTCGCAGACACCGTCGTTGTCATCGTCTACGAATTCTGGGCGTTCGCCGATGTTGTCACAGACGCCATCGCCGTTATCATCCACGTATCGGGCACCGCCAGCGCCGCCGCCCTGACCGTGCTGGGCAGCAACAACTCCTGCGGAGACTGCTACCAGTGCAACGATCAGTATTCCTGCAATTGTTCTTGTTCTCATTGTTGTTTTCACCTCGTTTGAGTTTAACCCGTTTGGGCAATACTCAATCAGCGGACGTACATATATAATTATTCCAGAATTATATCCAAATCTTGCCAGAATCATACCCAAATTCGGCACAATCGGAAATTCCAGTGAAATACGCCCGGGTACTTTTATTCTTTGCGCCATCGCGTCTTTGCGTTCTCATTTTCCAATTCAACGAGAAAGGCGAGAGAGACGCGAAGAGTGTTGTCAATCCTGGCATCCACGTCTTTCGCGTTGTTGCGCATTCAACTGACCACAACAGAAATCACTGGATTTGTAGACAGTGCCCCTCAAATTCATTCCGAACTGAGGTACATCAGCACCAAAAGCGCCATAAATTCAAGTATGTCAGGTATCACGTCAAGCGGTCCGAGTGCGCACATCCGACGCCCGCCCGCAGCATGCAAGCATGGGGTCGATGTGACCGCATGTAAGAGCAAAAGAAACGCAAATATCATCAAGCCCAGTGTGAACTTCGATTTGATCTGTGCGTAACTTCGAATATAAATGGCAAGCAGTATTACCAGCAGCACCACATTTGCTGTGGTCATCACCGTCTTGGCATTCAATATAACTACAGGATCATACATGAATATTTGCATATTATCACCGCTTCACTTGAATTTATTCCCAATTTTCTCCCAAATCTCTTCGAAGAGTGCGTAATTATCTTCCATGGTCCGGGATAGAAAATACATCGCGCCGTAGCCACTTCCCGTGGGTGTGACCACGTTATTCTCAGAAAGGACCTTCAGATGATGTCTTATCGTCTTGTAGTCCAGTTCCAGCACTGCCGATAGCTGATTGGCATTGTACGGGCGGTCTCTCAATGCATTGATCATCCGGGCACGGTTCACTCCGCCTCTTGTGCCGGCGACCAGCCACCAGAGCACACGTTTCATAGCATGAAATTGGCAGGCACCCTCTTATGTCTTCGGGGTCGATCAGAACTCCTGGCAAGGAGTCTTGATTATGTGTGTCAGCAGGACGCGATATGCGCGCTGTCAGGCGGTTTCGCTCAATCTCCCGAGCGCAGCCTCAACAAACCCTCTGAAGAGCGGTGCCGCATTCTCAGGTCTCGATTTGAATTCCGGATGGAACTGGCATCCGATGAAGAACCTGTGCGAGGGGATCTCCACAATTTCCATTCTGTTCATGTTTTTACCGGAGAAAACCACGCCTCGTGACCCGAACTCATCGAGGTACTCCGGGTTCACCTCGTAGCGGTGTCTGTGCCGCTCCACCATCTTCAGACTGCCGTACAATCGGTGTGCGAGCGATCCTTCGGTTAGCACTGCCTCGTAATCCCCGAGACGCATGCTTCCACCCATGTCTGTTACCTCGTACTGCTCTGGCAGGAGACCGATCACGGGATGGGGGGTCTCACCGAACTCAGAGCTGTTTGCATCCTGCCACCCGATCACATTTCTCGCAAACTCGATTACCGCAAGTTGCATGCCGAGACAGAGCCCGAGGAACGGTACATCCTCTGTTCTGGCGTATTCGATTGCATCGATCTTCCCTTCAATCCCGCGTTCACCGAATCCACCTGGAACAAGAATCCCATCGAACTCTCCGAGCGATTTTTTGACATGTTCCGGAGTGCCATTTAGATTCTCGGAATCGATCCATTCGATATCAACATTGCAGCCGCAAGCGATTCCCGCATGTTTGAGCGACTCCCTGATGCTCGTGTATGCGTCCCTGAGATCGGTGTATTTCCCGACAACGGCGATGGATATTGTTTCCCCGCCCTCCTTGATCTCGTCCATCCGTTCGACCAGTTTTCGCCACCTGGATTTGTTATCGTTCTTTTCCAGCTTGAATCTCTTGGTAAGATAGTCGGATATCCCCTCTTTCTCAAATATCAGCGGGACATGGTATATGTCATCAGCATCATACGCGCTCACAATCGCACTTGCAGGGACATCGCAGAATAGCGCGATCTTCTCCTTGACTGCCAAAGAGAGTGCGGACGTGCACCGTGCAACGATTATGTTCGGATACAAGCCGAGTTCACGAAGCTCCTTCACCGAATGCTGGGTCGGCTTGGTCTTCTGTTCGCCCTGACAATCGACCGGAACAAGCGTCACATGCACGAGCACGAGATCTTGCATTGCCTCCTCACGCTGCATCTGCCTCGCCGCCTCCAGAAACGGCATCGACTCGATATCACCAACCGTACCCCCTATCTCAATTAAGCATATCTCTGCGCCGCTCGCCAGAGCTACACTTCTGATCCTTTCCTTGATCTCGTTTGTCACATGCGGGATGATCTGCACGGTATTTCCAAGATAATCACCTCTCCTCTCCTTTTCGATCACTTCTTTGTAGATCTTTCCGGTGGTCAAGTTGTGGTCTCTGGTAAGTTCGGTATCGAGAAATCGCTCGTAGTTGCCGAGATCAAGATCAACCTCGCCACCATCCTTCAACACAAAGACCTCGCCGTGCTGGAACGGATTCATGGTCCCGGCATCGATATTGATGTAAGGATCAATCTTGATTGCTGTCACCCGGTACCCCTTGTTCTTTAGGATTCTTCCGATGGATGAGGTGGTGATGCCCTTACCAAGACCGCTCATGACTCCGCCGGTGGTGATTACATACTTCATAGTGGATAATGGTTGTTTAATGATTTAAACATCGGTACTGACAGCCTGGTTGGGGTGTTTTATGCATCTGTCTCAGAGGATGTTTCGGGTCTATAGCATCTCGCGTTGCGGTTGCCAAAACCCCGGAGACTTTTTTGATATTTTTGAAATAAAGTTTCGAAAAGCCACAGAGGACTCAAAGCGACACATAGTGGGCGAAAGATAAAAATAACAACTTTCTGCGGTTTAATGTTCCGTACCATAATCGGATCCTCCGGAAGAGTGAAAAAGTGCATGCAACGCGAATTACCGAGAGAGCCAATGTTTCCGGATTTTTCGCAACCCTCTTTGAATCGATTTGCGATAAACACGGCGTACATCAGAGCCCCCTCTTTTTGCAGTTCTTTTGCGAATGCAAAGGTACATTAGATTGCAAGAGATAAGTGCCACCATGATAACCGTTGCAGTAACCGGTGCACGTGGGCGCATGGGTATGCTCATAATCGAGAACGTCACTGCTGCACCTGATATGGAACTTGTGGCAGCATTTGATCTCAGAGAGATCGGTGCGCCTGCAGGTGTGGGTGATGTTTTGGTATCAGACGCAGGCGAGATTGATGCAGTGCTTGAAAAGACTTCGCCTGACGTTCTGATCGACTTTACGATCGCAGACGCCGCTGTTACGAACATCAGAGCCGCTGTTACGAACAATGTACGCCTCGTTGTCGGTACAACAGGGCTTGAGCCGTACCAGGACGAGATTGCAGGAATCGTAGCAGAGCGAGTCTCTGCGGTGATTGCGCCGAACTTCTCAGTCGGTGTCAATCTCTTCTGGAAACTGCTTGCGGACGCTGTTTTATACATCAGCGACTGGGACATCGAGATAATCGAGGCGCATCACAGAAACAAGAAGGATGCACCATCGGGAACCGCGATGCATGCGGCTGCGGTAATCAGCAACGCTCTTGGCGGAAAGGAACTGGTGCACGGGCGCGAGGGGCTCTCTCCAAGAGGGACCGAGATCGGGATGCATGCTGTGAGGGGCGGCGACATCATCGGCGATCACACCGTCCTCTTCGCAGGAGACGGCGAGCGAATCGAGATTAGACATCAGGCGCACAGCAGGCAGGCGTTTGCAGGTGGCGCAATCAGAGCAGCGCGGTGGGTCATTGGTGCGCCGAAAGGCATCCATGGCATGGACAAGGTGCTCGGGATATAGCCGCGGCGGTTCCGGATCGCAACAGGAGTTAGAATTGGTGTCTGAAGGAATTTCTGGAGCGAAGTAGCTGCGTGGGCGGTACCTACATACGTGTAGTTAGTGCAATCATACTACGTACGTTGTATCTGTTTTAAAAATATACATCGGGCATGACAAGTATTATTATAAACAATTTAGCATCAGATATTATAGCAAGTGGTCCGGAGGCAACCATGAATAGCTACACCAACTACATCACACTACTGTTGATCCTGCTATTTGCAGGAGCAGCATCTGCAGATACTATGCTGGTACCAGAGAATTATGTGTCCATTCAGGATGCTGTTAATTGCGCAGAAGCTGGCGATACCATTCATGTCAGCAAGGGCACATACCATGAACGCATAGCAATCGATAAGTCTGTGCTATTGGTCGGGGATTATGCCGCAATCGACGGTGGTTGCGAGGGAGACGTTGTGACCGTGAAAGCGGATGGCGTCACAGTCTCCGGCTTCACCCTTCTGAATGGAGTTGCAGGCGTCAATATATCAGAATCGGCATCTGAGAGTGTCATTGAGAACAACCGGATCAACAACAACGAGTACGGCATCGTTCTGATGGGCGCCAGTGATGGTATAATCATAGATAACCAGATCCGGGGCAACACGCGCCACGGAATCTTTCTTAAGACCGCCAGAAACAATGTGATCATCGAAAACCTGGTAACGCGGAACCATGGTTGCGGTATTCACCTCCAAAATTCCACAGATAACATCATAACAGATAATGTATTTTCACGCAACCTCGAACCGCAGAGTGTAACCGACGATGCCAAATCGACAGACAGACACGACATCTGTATGGTGCAGTCCGATAACTGTATCAACGCCGATGTGATCGGTCACGTATCAGTCCCCAGGTCCCCCGGAACCCTCATTGATGGCGATGTTGTTGATGATGCCCGGTATGACCGCGACGCGATCGGTGAAGCAGCCATCCCATGTCTTGACGAGACCGCAATTGATGGTGATGTTGTCGCTGGTGACCTGTGTGGCAGCAACATCACCAATGAGGCTGAACATATAACCGGTGACGGTTGCGACAACAACCGCGACCGCGATAACAGTACCAAAGTCAAAATCGATGCAATCGATGCCATCGATGTGATCGACAGGGCATCCGTCGCCCAGTTCAATTGCACCGTTGTTGATGCGAAAGGGTTGTATATGGACGAGGACAGAATCGCAGTCTCGTCAGTGGATAACACAACTACAGATATACGTAGCAACAGAGTTGTAGTGGCAGAGACTGGCAAAACATTGTACGTACCCACCCAGTATCCGACAATACAGGCTGCAATCGACAACACAGTCAATGGAGACACGGTATACGTGTTCAACGGAACATACATCGAGAACATCGTTGTGAACAAGAGGATTATGCTGCAGGGCGAGGACCGGGGCAACACGGTGATTGATGGCAATGGCGGGGATGTTGTGAATATAAAATCACCTTATGTCAACATCAGCGGATTCACGATAAGAAACGGTGGTTATGGAATTTATATGGTCATTGGCAGGGATTGCAGGATAACGGATTGCGATCTACATTCAAACATACATGGAATCTATCTCTGGAGGGCATGCAGAGACAACGTGATAAGCGATTGTATCCTGCACTCGAATACCAATAATGGAATCTTTATCTTTATGTCGAGCAGCAACAACAGTATATCTGGTTGTACCGCGTATTCAAACGGTAACAATGGGATCATGCTGCAGAAGTTCTGTAACAACAACACGGTTGTGAACTGTGATGCAAGCTCGAATCAGCAGAACGGCATCTGCGTCTTTCAGATAGGCAGCGGAAACACCATCCGAGACTGTACTGCACATTCGAATAATGGAAGCGGGATTGCGATACAGAAGTCCAGCAACAACAACACTGTTTTGAACTGTGCTACGAACCTGAATCTGCAGAGCGGCATCTGTATATTTCAGGTATGCACCGGAAACACCATCCGTGATTGCAGTGCGCACTCAAATAACAGAAGCGGGATCTTGATACAGAAGATATGCACAGGAAACACGGTTGTGAACTGTGATGCACGCTCGAATCAGCAGAACGGCATCTGCGTCTTTCAGGTATGTGATAACAACATGGTTGCGGACTGCCGCGCCGCACAAAATACTGGTGACGGAATCTTCGTATCCCACGCATGCAATGGAAATATGGTTGCGGGCTGCGACTCGTCGGGAAACATAAATGGCGTTCACGTATCCCACGCAAGCAGCGGAAATGCGGTTGTGGGCTGTGATGCACAGGATAACATAAACGGCGTCCACATATCCCAGGCAAGTACAGGCAACATGGTAACAGACTGCGACACGCTGAATAACACAAACGGCATCTTCATATCCCATGCAAGTGCCGGCAATACGGTAACAGGCTGCTATGTACATTCAAATCTGCGACGCGGCATCTACATGGCGATGTGCAGCAAAGAGAACAATGTTGCGGACTGTATGGTCGATTCAACAGTGTACGGTGTGGTATTGTCAAGATCGAGCACGAATAACACGATAACTGATTCTACCATAACAGACTCTGGTATCAATGACTTCCTGGTGGAGTATGCATCCTCAGGAACTGCGGTCAACACCGGATTTGACGCGGGAAGTGTCAGTGTCCGCCTTGTATCTATGCTCTCTGTTAAGAATTATCTCGATTTACTGGTGAGTTGTGGTGCGAACCCAATCGAAGGTGCTGACGTCAGCGTAACAGACGGAGGAAAGACGGTATACGCTTCACCCGGATACGATGGTTCCGATCCGAAGACCGGTTCTGATGGGCTCTGCAGTGGGATTGTGGTCACTGACCGCGTTTATTATTCCAGTGTCCCAACAGAGAACACAACCCTCGTCAGTGCGAAGCACGGCGTATGGGAGGACGCAGATAGGGATGTGAATATGTCGGTATCGCATACTGAGGTCTTCACCGAGACCGCAACCGAGGTCGCTACCACTACCGTGACATGAGGGGTATTGTATTTTTATTAGCCATACCACTCTCATGTATGTTATCAGTCGGTGTTTGTCCGGCAAACCCTGACATATCCGTCTACACCGGAAGTTGCGATGCAACAGTGATGCAAGCGCTGGTACATGCTGTTTATGACATCGAAGAAGTCGGTTTTCAGTTGTTCCCAGAATTTGCGAGATTCTTCGAGCGGTTCCTCTCAAATAGGGCAGACATATCTCCCAATCTTGACGTTACCAAGTCCTTTTTTGCAATGATTGTTGTATCCATTGTGATTCATCTGATACCCGCATTTCGGACAGTCTGGTGACACAATTTTCCGGAATATTTCGTTTGTGGTGTATTCGAAGTCGTCCGAGTAGTTTTTGAAGATTGAGGAGAATATGCCCGCATGGGCAAAGTTTAATAGTGTACAGTTTAGAATTGTCATTGTATAGCCAATGGGTATATCTCCTCACCTGATTAAAAAGATTTTGGGAAAGGGTATCCTATTATATCACTGGAAAAATCGATTGCGCCCTCATTAGTATTCATTAATGTTGTTGAGTTTTGGTTCTATCAGGTTTTCTGGGATGGGGATTTGATGTTTAATAAAGATTCAAGATTTATGCTTATTTGGTGTTCGTGTTTTTATTTACTATTCTCATGCATCCTCCTGATGCCTTCGATTTCCAATTGAGGGTCTTTGACTTCGAGATGCCATCGTTGTTGCGCGGAGGTCAGGTGGATGAAGGGATGCGGGATGCGGGACTTATCGGAAAGCCCCATGAAAATGAAATCCCCACAAAGGTTTATGTGTAGTGTAAGGCTAATCTTACTTATGGCGAGGTAGTCGAAATGATAAATGTTGCAATAACAAAACTCAGTTCCAAAGGGCAAATAGTGATTCCTTCGGAAATGAGAGATGATTTTAGTAAAGGGGAAAAACTTGCCATAATCAAGAGCGGAAAGCAATTGATCTTGAAAAAGGTAAGCGATTTAGGTAAGAATTTCGAAGAGGATCTTGCTTTTGCTAAAAAAACAGAAGAAGCCTGGCAGAGTTATGAAAGAGGAGAATTTGTTTCCCTGCCTGCTGACAAATTTCTTGAAGAGCTGGAAAAATGTTAGAGGTAGAGCATAAACCCAATTTTTTAAAAAAGGTACATAAAATAAAAGATAATTCTGTTAAAGAGCGAGTTAAAAATCAAATCAAAAAAATATTAGAAAATCCCGAAATCGGAAAACCGATGAGATATGTAAGAAACGGAACAAGAGAACTGTATATGGGTTCTTTTAGACTGTCTTATGCTTATTTAGAGGATGAAAATAAAATAATCTTTTTAGATCTATACCATAAAGATGAGCAATGATTTTTTTGTCCATCAATTCTTAAGTGATGCAAGTATATACCAGATACCCATCACATGAAAACATGGCGATACCAGTTCTCCATCCGATCCAAAGCGGAGTTTTCAGGAAATACCGCATTTTCAAGTTTTATCGCAGGAAATGTTTATGTGCGAACAAGTATATTTCGGAATCAGCCAGATATAACTACCATTCCCGCCAAGGGGTATTACAGCTGTCAAAACTGGTCTATGCTGAAACGATTGTATGGATGTGCGACCCTGGTCTATGTGAAATTCTTCAGATGCATCGGATGCAAAAGTTCCTATTCCCCTGAGAGGATCCGGAGCTGCCCGGTCATGAGGTGTCCGAAGTGCAATTCTGCGCTTGATGCCGAGTATGACTACAAATCGATACAGCGTACGATTCGCAAGGACGAATTCATGCGCGAGTGCCCAGGTCACTGGAAATACTGGGCATTCATGCCAGTTAGCGACATCTCCATGATCGTTGCAATGGGTGAGGGCGGTACGCCTCTTGTTGACCTGACACGACTGATGACGCAAGCAAAGAAGTTTCTTGTGAAGTACGAGGCAGCCAATCCAACGGGATCATTCAAGGACCGCGGCTCATCGCTCGAGATCACAAAAGCGGTCACCTGGGGGAGAAAGAGAGTAGTGATCGCATCAACAGGGAATATGGGGTCTTCTGTTGCTGCATTCGCCGCATTTGCCAAACTAAGATGCAAGATCATCCTCCCCGATTTCGTGAACAAGGCGAAGATCGCCCAGATGAAGGCTTATGGCGCTGAGATCGAGCTTACAAGCGGCGACTACGCAGATGCTATGAAGATTGCCGAGAACCAGGTCCGCAGCGATCCCGAATCGTTTCTGGCAGGCGACTACCCGTGGCGGTGCGAGGGCACAAAGACGGTGGGGTTCGAGATCGCTGACCAGATGTACTGGCGTGTTCCTGACGCTGTGATCGCGCCCATTGGAAACGGCACCCTGATCTGGAGCGTGTGGAAGGCGTTCAGGGAATTGATGATCACCGGGATCACCGATGCGCTGCCGCTCATGATAGGTGTCCAGGCAGAGAAATGCGATCCGGTCGTGAGAGCATGGGAGGAGCGGACCGACACAATCGTGCCGATAGAAAATCCAAGAACCGTTGCCTCTGCAATCGCGTGTGGGACCCCTATCGATGGCTTGCTTGCATTAAAGGCGATCCGCGAGTCAGGCGGCGTCTGCATAAGGGTGACTGATGGGGAGATCCTTAGGGCGAGAGATGAACTCGGATCAAACGGTGTCTTTGTTGAGCCAAGCGGGGCGGTTTCTTTTGCAGGAGCAAGGAAAACTGGCGATTTGTTGGACCGGAAGACGGTTGTTTGCATCGCAACAGGGCACGGACTCAAGGATATGTATGGCATCGAGTGATGTGGTGCCGCCTCCTGACTTTGCAACCCACCCCGCCTTCATCAAATCCCGAGTTCGTACCCATACCCCCGCGCCTCCAGTTCATCCCATTCCCGATCGACCTCCGCCTGTATCGCCCCGATATCCGCATCCGAAAGATGCGAAAACCTCCCCTGCGCACGCAGATACTCCGAAACCTCCTGCCGCTTCTTCGGAATGTGTGTCAGATTAACCCTGCCATCCATAATCTCATAGAGCTTCCACATCCCTGTTCTCACCGCAAGTCTCCCGATGTTGATCCCCTCTGCCGGATCAAAACCCCAGCCAACAGGGCACGGCGTCAAAAGATCGATATAAGCCATCCC
>DAWR01000197.1:0-2720 GCA_002506015.1 Candidatus Methanogasteraceae archaeon UBA261
GATCTCGATACCGACACCACAGAGCACATCATGGGCAACATGTACTTCGAGACTGCAGATGATGACAGCGCAATCAGGTTCTACCCATTCGTCGAGTACACCATCGGCGGCGTCGTAGACCCTGGAAAGGAGATCGAGACCGCAACCGCAACCGCAACCGAGACTGAAGAAGTCGGAAATGAAACAGTAGGAAACGAAACCGGAATCGGTGAAGGCGAGACCGGCGAAGCAGTATCAACTGCAACCGAAGCCCCAGCCGTAGAGACCGAAACCGAAGCCCCAGTTGAGGAGACTGCAACTCCGAAGAAGACTCCAGGCTTTGAGGCGATCTTCGCAATCGCGGGACTGCTCGCAATCGCATATCTCGTGCTGAGACAGCGAGACTGAGCACACGAACTCTGTGAAGGGAGAGATCCTCCCTTCCGATTCTCTTTTTTTAAAAAATTAAAATTATGAACTACATCGAGGTAGTTTCTAAACTCGGAAAAAGAATAAGAATTACAAAAAAATATCGGGATTTTATAATTGCCAAACATNNAAACATTGATAAATCCTGAGATTGTTAGGTTGAGTAAGAATGATTCCAATGTATATCTGTACTACTCAAGATATGAGAGGTATTACCTCTGCATTGTCTGCAAACATTTGGATAATGATGGATTCATAATTACCGCCTATTTAGCAGATAAAATCAAAAAGGGTGAATTAGTATATGAAACCAATAAAAATAATATATGACGAAACTGGAAATACGCTTTATGTGCGATTCAGTGATGAAAAAGAGGCGTATTGCACAGAAATTGCTGGTGGAAGGGACATTATCCTCTCTAAAACAAAGGATGGACGCGCAATTGGATTTGAAATTCTTAATTATCTCCCAAAAGATACTAAAATGGGACTGGATCGCATCCCAATAGAATCCAAAATAATACGAGCATTGGCATGAACATTACCTGGTGCTGAGATTCTATCCGTTCAAGGAAGTCGCATCCCCGGCGCCGCGGTGCCTGATGAGATCCCAGCAGATGAGGACACACTTGAAGCTCCAGCAGCAGTGACCCCAACCGAAGAGGCAACCAAGACCGCAACCGAGAAGCCGGTTCCAGGCTTCGAGGCAATCTTCGCAATTGCCGGACTGCTTGCAATCGCATATCTCGTGCTGAGACAGCGAGACTGAGCACACGAACTCTGCGAAGGGAGAGAATCTCCATTCCAATTCTCTTTTTTTCAGAAGTATGAGGAAGAGAACAACGTTTATAAGTCCCTCATACCAAAAGAAGATCAAACGACCTATAAGATCAAAAGACCTGGTGATATTGATGCCCATTGTAGTAAACTTACCATCCGAATTCAAGACGGTATATTCCAGTATCTTCAAAACAACGCCGAGAAATGGCACAATTAAATTAATTACCAACGAACTGAAAAGGCAGCTACTGGAATATAAACTGATTGAAAAAAAACTTGCTAAGAAATATGGGATGAGTTTTGATGAATTCACAAGAAATGAAGTAGTTAAAGAGAAAAACTATTCGTTTGAAGTCGAAGAGGACTATTGCGATTGGGAACTGGCGATCGACGGAATCGCAACAATCGAAGAAGCAAATCAGAACATAAAGAGATATATATGAATCTCAACGAATTCATCGAATGTGTTGAATTCGCACTGCTGAATATTCGCTGAAAATTGACATTCTTTCAAGAACCAGGAACGCAATTAAAATGCGGTTGGAAATTTCTCCGACCATCTTCGTTCAGTTCTATCACCATCAAAAGTCGAATACGTCCAATTACGTTCTCGTTGGGTAGGACAGACGACTTTATGGAAGAGACTCAATCGGGGGCAAGTGGCACTGCCACCCATTTCATAATTCTCTGGAACATGATACGAGTCGCGAAGGTGTGAGAACGATTACACCATCCGAGTTCCTGGAAGAAGTGTTTGAGATATTGCAAGAGGAAGGACTGATTTAAGTTTAAAAGTGATTACCGGAGGGGAGAAGTATGGGTTGGAGTTGTGATGTTTTGGAACACCGATGCCCGCGTATGGTATATGCATCAATCTTCCCAACCATAACCCAGTAACCCCGAATAACTCACAAAAGTCTTGTCGCCCCATCAAAGGATTAATCAGTGATGCGGCTCCAATCTGATGATATTATGTTCCCGAAGACGCGAATGCGCAGGTTGCGGCAGGACAGAATACGGAATCTTGTGGCAGAGACGGAGCTTTCTGCAAAGGATCTGATCTGCCCGATCTTCGTGGATGAAACCATCAAAGAACCCGTAGAAATTGAGTCCATGCCGGGACAATACCGCGTCCCTTTAGACACAGTCACAGACGAGGCAAAGGAGATTGAGGACCTCGGAATTCCGGCAATCATCCTCTTTGGAATACCGGAGACAAAGGATGAGGAAGGAACGGGTGCGTACGACGATTCTGGCATAATTCAGCAGGCGGTACAAAATATTCGGAACGTTACCAGGGATCTGATAATCATAACTGATCTCTGCCTCTGTGAGTACACGACGCACGGACATTGCGGAATCGTTGATTATGGCACGAAGACGGTTCTCAATGATCCAACGCTTCCTGTTCTTGGCAAGGTTGCGGTGAGCCATGCCCGCGCAGGCGCTGACATCGTTGCCCCGTCCGGCATGATGGATGGCATGGTGCGTGCGATCAGAACAGCGCTCGACATCGACGGATTCACAGATAC
>DAWR01000197.1:2879-7902 GCA_002506015.1 Candidatus Methanogasteraceae archaeon UBA261
TACATGATGCCGACCGCTGCATATCAGGTGAGCGGCGAGTATGCGATGATTGCGGCTGCCAGCAGGATGGGGTGGCTCAATTACGATCAGGCGGTGCATGAATCACTGCTCGCGATCAAGCGTGCAGGTGCTGACATGATCATCACGTACTTTGCAAAGGATGCGGCACGGATGCTCTCAAAATTATGAAACGAAAGGAATTTCACGAGTTAATACCGATTACAAAGGCGGAACAGATACTTGCATCGATAATTGAGAGCGGAACCACCGTAGTTCCGATCGATCAGGCGTACCATCACATTCTTGCTGCGGATGTGATTGCGGCAATCGATGTGCCATCGTTTGATCGTGCGGACATGGACGGCTATTGTGTGCGTGCGGCAGATACATACATAGCGCGGGAGGGGGAGCCGGTGCGACTCAGGATGGCTGGCAGAATCCCTGCAGGGGATGTCCCGACGCTCACAGTATCGGCAGGCGTTGCTGCCGAGATCTCAACCGGTGCGATGCTTCCTGAGGGTGCCGATGCGGTCGTGATGGTCGAGTACACCGAAGAGACTGACTCCGTAGTCTCGATTCAGAGGGCGGTTCACCCGTGGGAGAATGTCATGCGGGTAGGAGCCGACATCCGGCGCGGGACAAAAGTCCTCTCGGAGGGAACACTCCTGGGTCCCAGGGAGATCGGAGTCCTTGCCGCAACCGGGGTGGCACAGGTTCACGTTCGTTCACTCGATGTTGGAATCATTTCGACAGGAAACGAACTCAGCCCCCCGGGCGAAGAACTGCAACCCGGGCAGGTGTATGATGTGAACGCGCACACGATCGCATCAGCGGTGCGCGAGTGCGGCGCAAACCCGGTTATGTATGGAATCATATCTGATGAGCCGGAAAAGACAGAAGCGACTCTGAGATTGGCGATTTCAGAGTGCGATCTGGTCTTAACATCCGGGAGCACATCTGCCGGGTCAGGCGACATAATGCCTCGCATTCTTGCGGAGTGCGGCGAGGTTCTCGCACACGGGATCAACATCAAGCCGGGAAAGCCTATGATAATAGCGAAGATGGAAAAGCCAGTCATAGGGCTTCCCGGATTTCCGACGTCTGCGTTGAGCATGTTCTATTTTCTGGTAGCACCGAGAATACGCGATCTTCTTGGCTACAAAACATCGGCAACGCACCAGCATGCCGTACTTGGCTCAATGGTCCAGTCGGTCGGGCGTCACCAGCTCCTGCCGGTTGCGCTCGTGCGGGGGGCAGCATACCCCATAATCAAGGCATCAGGCGCAATAACAGCGCTCGCATCCGCTGACGGGTTCATCGAGATTCTTCCGGAGACTGAGATCATGGAGGCGGGGGAGCCAGTTGACGTTGTTCTCTTCGGAGAAGTGTCTACAGATGATTTCGTGTTCGCGGGAATGCCCTCTGACGGGGCGAATCTGCTAATCGAGATGTTGCCGTTTCGTGTGCGGGTGATCCAGACGGGGGTTGCCGCCGGAGTCGATTCCGTGCGGAAGGGCCTATCTGATGTTGCTGGCGTTCCGCTCGGTTCTGACATGCTGCCCGATTCCGATGATCTTTCGCTGATCGAGGGTTTTTCGCACGGGGGCGAGGCGTACAACTTCATTACTCTACGCGATCAGATCGATTCCGAGAAGATCGCGGCGTTCCGAACGGTTCTCGCATCTTCGAAGTTTGCGGATCGCATGCGGAGAATATGAGTGGAAACGGCGCGCTGAGTCATTTCAACTCACCTCAATCATCCATGCCACAAGCTTCCACAAAAAACTTAATAGCAGAATGCAGGAATTAATGCTTACGAGGTACTAACACTATGGCAAAAATTTTGGGAATTGATCTTGGAACCACAAACTCCTGCATGGCTGTGATAGAAGCCGGCGAGCCAACCATCGTGCCGAACGCAGAGGGCGGCAGAACAATGCCATCCGTCGTTGGGTTTTCAAAGACCGGGGAACGGCTGGTAGGGCAGATTGCAAAGAGACAGGCGATACTGAACCCTGGGCGGACAGTTTCATCGATCAAACGACATGTGGGCGAGAAGGATTACACTGTTACGATCGACGACAAGGACTACAAGCCCCAGGAGATCTCTGCCATGATCCTGCAGAAGATGAAAGCCGATGCCGAGGCATATCTCGGGGAGACGATAACAGACGCCGTGATCACGGTTCCGGCGTACTTTGACGACTCCCAGAGGCAGGCGACAAAGGATGCGGGAGCGGTGGCAGGATTCAACGTAAAACGGATCATCAACGAACCGACCGCCGCGGCGTTCGCGTATGGGCTTGACAAGACTGAGGGCGAGCAGACTGTGATGGTGTATGATCTCGGGGGCGGCACCTTTGATGTGTCCATACTCGAGCTGGACCCGAGCATCGGTACATTCGAAGTCAAATCGACGTCAGGAGACACACATCTCGGTGGAGATGACTTTGATCAGGATATCGTAGATCATATCGTATCCGAATTCAAGAAACAGGAAGGAATCGATCTATCCGCTGACAAATCAGTGATGCAGCGGCTCACCGATGCTGCCGAGAAGGCGAAGGTCGAACTCTCCACCGTGGTCAAAACCGACATCAACCTGCCGTTCATAACGGTCGGCCCGGATGGGCAGCCAAAGCATCTGGAGATGACGCTCACCCGTGCAAAGTTCGATGAACTGACCGCGGATCTCGTGAACCGGACGATAGAACCGATGGAGGATGCAATCAAGAGCGCAGGACTCTCGAAGGACGCGATCGATCGTGTGCTTCTGGTCGGTGGTGCAACCAGAACACCATCGGTGCTCGCTGCGGTCGAGCGGGTCACCGGGAAGAAGCCGTACAAGAACATCAACCCGGATGAGGCTGTTGCGACGGGTGCGGCAATCCAGGGCGGAGTGCTCTCAGGAGATGTTAAAAAAGACGTGCTTCTGCTGGACGTAACTCCATTGACGCTTGGAATCGAGACGCTTGGCGGGGTTGCAACGCCTTTGATTGAACGAAACACTACGATACCGACAAAAAAGAGCCAGATATTCTCTACAGCGTCCGACAGTCAGCCATCCGTTGAGATTCATGTCCTGCAGGGAGAACGTGGCGTCGCATCCGCAAACGAGACAATGGGCAGATTCATGCTTGACGGCATCCCTCCCGCACCCAGGGGACTCCCGCAGATCGAGGTAACCTTCGACATCGATGCGAACGGCATCTTGAACGTGACTGCCAGGGACATAGGCACCGGAAAGGAGCAGTCGATCACAATCAAGAAGCCTGGCGGACTCTCAGACGAAGAGATCAAGAGGATGGTCAGAGATGCGGAAGAGCATGCCGACGAGGACAAAATGGTGAAAGAATCGGTCGAAGCGAAGAACACCGCTGAAGCCCTCACAACCTCCGCAGAAAAGACCCTCGAAGAGGCGGGCGATCTTGCCACGCCGGATCAGCGAGAAAAGGTTGAGAAAGCGATAGAAGATCTGAAGGAAGCACTCGATGGCGAAGATATTGACACACAGGAGCTCAAGAGCAAGACCGAGGCGCTGACCGAGGCGATCTACCCGGTCGCAGCCGCGATGTACCAGAAAGGCGCAGAGGAGCATGCGGCAGAGGAAGGTGGAGCGGCAGGCGCAGCAGAAGAGGGCGAGGAAGACGTGGTTGATGCGGACTACGAGGTTGTGGACGACGATAAATGATATCGCTCAGGAATGTCAGCTTCTCATCGATACGCGTTACCGATGATCCGTTCAACTGGGCACACACGCTCGAGGACATTGGATTTGGCGGCTGGGAGATCGTGCAGGAGGGACAGCAGGTTCTCGATTCTGCAAACATCAGAAAGATGCGCGAGGTCTGCGAGACAACAGACCTTGCGATAACAATTCACCTGCCGTTCTCGGACATAAATCTCGCCAGCCTGAACCAGCCGATCTGGGAGGAGGTTCTGCGGCAGTTGACATCGTGCATATCGGTTGCTTCGGAGTTCGCGAACGTGATGACCGTGCATCCGGGCTATCTATCGCCGCTCGGCATGCAGATGCCTGATCTCGCATGGCAGCAGAATGTCTTGGGATTACGGCGATTATGTGACTTCGCAGATGATTTCGGGGTCACAATCGCTGTTGAGAATATGCCGAGAATGGATTTGATCTTCGGAAAGGCGCCGGACGAAATGGCTGGCATAATCGAACTCGCGAATCGTGGGAATCTTGGCATGACGCTTGATGTGGGGCATGCGCACACGAACGGTGCCTTGTCCGAGTTTCTCATGATGAATGAGATCGTACACGTCCATATTCATGACAATATGGGGCGAAGAGACGAGCATCTGTCAATCGGTGAAGGTACAATTGTGTGGGCGGATGTGATGACTGAGTTGTACAAGCGGCATGGTGGATGCAGGTTTGTAATCGAGGCGCGGAGTCTTGCGGAGGGGCAGGCGAGTCTTGAGTATCTGCGGGGGTTGGGGTGATGGTGTGTGGATATCCACCGGCTTTCAATCATGAAATGTCGGGAGCGGAAGTGGATTCATTAATCGAACTCTTGGAACACCCTGCCCATGTGGATTCTGAGAAAATAAGGAAGATGCGCCTGAACGAAATCGAGGAAGAACTGTGGATGGGGCGATCAGAATGAGCAATTGGGCGAGATGTCAAATGGCAGACGTTTACGATGGATTGGGAAAACATTCAATGCTATAAAAAAATTGGAGGTTATAAGATGACTATGACAAAATCATTACATGTCGTTTTTGACGTCGTGATGTTGAGACCGGAAGAGCCGGTAGATCTGGAGCCCAATGCGCACTATCTTGTAACCATCGAGCGTAGAGAAGCAATTGGCAAGCAAAACGTCTGGGATGTACTTAGCAAGTACGCGGGAACGGTTGAAGGACCGGAAGATTGGTCAGAAGAGCACGATCATTATCTGTACGGTGTTCACAAGAAAAGTAGATGGTGTTCAAAGTGCTTAAGCAGTTAACTTTGTTCGGAGACGAAACAGAAAACAAGACCAATCACATCGCCGAA
>DAWR01000151.1:0-8252 GCA_002506015.1 Candidatus Methanogasteraceae archaeon UBA261
TCCATGTATTTCCTGAGCCGGGGGTGTGATTGCAACCTGTTAATTCCGGTCTCGAATTCTTTCCCGAACCACCATGGGTTCTGCCGTTCCAGAGCGATTCTTGCATTTTCGTCCATTTCGTAAAGTATGGTTGATGAAAACACTTAAAATTATCGAGTGTGGTTGGTGATTGATATCGGCGTATTGTAAGTTGGGTGTTCGCTCATCTTCATATTCGATGTTTTTAGGGTTTGCTGAAGAGGTGCTTTCGGCTGCGGGTATGGCTCGGTGATATGAGTGGGCAATCGTATTCCATAACCCCGGTTTCTGCGAAGTCTTATCAGCACTGCTCACCTGAATATCCTTGAGAGATGGTAACTACTCACCCCCTCTAATCGGGGATACCGATAGCGAAAAGTTGTTTGCCTGCTTTTTGAGAAGCATTGACCGCCGCAGTCTTCCGCAGTCGATTTCACCAAATCACAAGACCGAACAGCAGCAAATTTTAGATTACAAGCAAAGCCTCTTGATAGTGTTTCAATAGGGGTGAGTAGTTACGAGAGATGTCACAAGCCCGATGGATGAATGTACGTCGTTTGAGATGATCGACAGAATCATACAGGAAAGCTTATGCCCTGTTCTGAAAGCCGATGGCGGCGATATCACTCTGATAGATTTCAGTGATGGGGTTGTGAAGATCGCTCTTGAAAAGACCCGCGTCCCTGTCACATTCAGCAATATTTCCTGGTGACCTTCAAAGTCATGACAGGTTGTTCATGTGGCAGGTGTCCGATACCGTCTGTGGCTATACGGGAGGGTGTTTTGAAGCGGTTGAAGGAAGAGATGCCGGATATTAGGAGCGTTGAGGTTGTTCATTAGTACATTACGACCCAGTACTGCGTGATTTGGTGCATAAACTATTGCATTGCCTTGAATTCTGCTCACACGCCATCCTGATTGATAAAAATCATCGAATCAGGCTCATCGCTGAGATGCTCTCGGTAGTCGCCTGCTTCTCTGGCAGCCCGCCTGGCAAAGCCACCCATCAGGTGGCGCATGGTCGGTCTGTCTGCAGGTCATGCGGCACCTGGATCAGCGAACTGGTCAAGTGACCGCCGAATGCCTCACATCGATCCAGGAATTTCCGATCGTGCATATCTTGAAGGATGACGTCGGTGATCGGGGCAGCGAACTTTGTGAGGACATTCGTCGGCGTCACCGTGTGCAAGATGCCCGCGTTTCGCAACTGCTTGACGGCATGCCAGGCGTGGTGATCCATACAGAGAGTCGCCCAAGCTCAGAGACTTTCTAATTTCTTCTGGTCGGTTGAAAAACGTGGTGCCGATCCTGCAAACACTGGTACGATTGGATTGGCGAAATCAGTGAAATCAGTGTTAATCTGTGGCTAAAAGTTTTATTTGCCACAGATTAACACAGATTACGCAGATTAACGGTGTAAATGGCTTTTCAGATCGATAGTGACCCATTCTGGCAGTTGTACTTACATAAGACAATCCGGTGTAACCAGAAAATAATAAAAAGTCTCGCGATGGGTGTGTCTTTAACATCCTGAAGAAATTACCAACAAGTCGCTCATATTCAATTTGACCTCATACTTGCCCGGTTTATCTGTTTTGGCTACCTTGACGCACGTATCGATGAAAGGTCGAATGTGGCCAATCCTTCACTGCTTTCATATACCCATATTTGACAGGATTGTAATGGAGATAATCTATGTGGATTGCGTAATCCTGTTCATCGCGAATTTGATGTTTCCAAAAACGGCGTTACCAGATTGTGGATTCTTTTCGCCAGGATTTTGATTCGTTCATCCAATCTTCACGGTGTAAATCAGGACTGTATTATTTTGTGACAAATCGTTTAATTATCGCCCAACGTATACCAAAGCTTGCATCGCTTTGTGGAAGCGTTCAGATACAATACAGGTGGTCCGGTAGCAACACCCATCCATCAATGGTGCGTGGGTGGGTCGTTTGTGTATTTCGGATACCATTGCGCAGCGCATTTCGAGCGTGTAGTCGGATGCTGCGACTGATAATGTTAGCAGCAACAGGCTTATGATTATTCTAACCAATATTGTATTTAATTATATTATATAATACTTCCTTATGGTCTATTTTTACTCTGTATGGTCATACATATAATATATGTTACATAACGTATGTAAATTATAACTATTCCATCCCGTACTTAAAACTTCCAATTAATATCATAACATAAACCAGTGAGCATATTACCCACCCTCCATACTCCATGAGCGAAGATTTCGGTTTTGTCTACACCTCGCCTCTGCCGAAGAGATACGCAGCAAACAGAACAACGACCGTATCAAAGAGGATGAGCACAGCAAGATCCTGCATTAAACCAAAGCTTCCTGTGCCGATCATGAGGAGCCGGAGCCCATCCACACCATACGTGAGCGGATTGAGCATAACTACAGTTGAGAGCCATCCGGGCAGCTTTTCGACCGGGAAGAAAGCACCGCTTAAGAAGAATATGGGCATGACGATCAGCTCCACGATAAGCCCGAAACCTTCCATGCTCTCCATCTTCGTTGCAATAGCAATCGCAAGTCCTCCGAATCCGATTGCTATCAGGCTTATGATTGCCAGCATGCCGCAGTAGTCGATGATGCCTATCCGTATTTCCAGCACCACACAGAGAAGAATGGTTATCAGTATCGCTCTGATCAGGGATGTTGCCATGCCACCAAGAAGCTTTCCCAGGACGAGAGAAACCCTTGATACAGGAGCAACGAGCAGCTCTTTCAATATTCCGAACTCCTTATCCACGATGATGGACATGCCAGAGAAGGTTGCTGCGAACAATACCGTCATCGCAATGATTCCTGGAGCCAGAAACGCTGCATAGCCGATCTCGCCATACTTTACCCCGAATGCCGAGCCAAGCCCGAGTCCGAACGCACAGAACCAGATGAGCGGCATCGCTACCGATGCCACGATTCGTGATTTTGCACGGAGAAACCGTATTATCTCTCTTCTGGCGATCGCATGTACCGCTTTCAGATCAGCCTGCAAGCTTGCGCCAGACGTCACCGGCGCAGCCTCCCGAACCCCATCGGATGATTGAGTCTGTTTGCTGATATCCGGTCTCGCGTATCTCTGCCCGTATAATGGAGAAAGACCTCGTCCAGCGTCGTACGAGCCCCGTCCATGACCGATTTCAACTCATCAGGTGTCCCGATCGCAACGATCTGCCCGTGGTCTATGATTGCGATTCTGTCACAGAGTTTATCAGCCTCNNTCCCAGATCCTCTGCCGTGTCTGAACATCGAGCCCGAGTGTCGGCTCATCCAGGAAGAGGACCTCCGGATTGTGAATCAGTCCCCGTGCAATCTCCAGCCTCCGCCGCATCCCGCTCGAGTACTCCTTTATGACTGAAGTTTCCCACTTTTTCAGGTCAAAGAGCTCGAGGAGATAATCGACCCGGTCCGTGCTGACGTCGTATATCCCGGCATGGAGCCGGAGATACTCCCTTCCGGTCAGCCAGTCATCGCTGGTATGGTCCTGAAAGACGACACCGATCTTCCTTCGTATCTTTCCCTGTTCCTTTGAGACGTTATGTCCGCAGACTGTGGCCCTGCCATCGCTCGGGCGCAGGAGTGTTGTGAGCATCATGATCGCGGTCGTCTTTCCAGCGCCATTCGGACCGAGAAACCCGAATATCTCACCAGCGGACACCTCAAAGCTTATGCGATCCACGGCTGTGAAGTCTCTGAATCGCTTTGTGAGGTCAACAACTTCGATCATTCACAATCACATTTGCAGTTGCATGGGTGCGTCCCGGTGTCGCTGTGACATTCCCGTATCTGCTCTGGTGTGCACTTCTCGGGATCGTGTTCATGATCGTTCAAACATTCTTCGGGTCTACACATCAGTGTTTACCTCCTTTGTGCTGGTTTATAGGGTTTCGTAGTTCCTCAACCGATCTTACGGTTGGCGGAGATGAGATCAGCAGCGCATTCACGGCTGCGTCCTGTCGGTTCTTGATGCCGACCTCTGTACCGGACGGCACGAGCATCGCAGTTCCGCTGGAGATCGTCACCGTTTCACCTCCTGATACAACATCTAGCTCGCCGCTCAGGCAGTATAGAACACCTTCTCCCGGGTGTGCATGAGGGGGGACTTCAAGACCTGCCGGAATTACGAGATGCATAACCGCCAGATTACAGCCTACGACGAGCGGCTTCATCACACCCGCGGGAGTCTGTAGACCTTCGGCTTCGTCGATCGTTCTTATCTCAAGCCCCATTGTCAGTCCTCCAGTGTATCATAGCACCCTTCATTTCGTGTTTCGACCAGAATGCCCCGTCCTCTTGAACCAGATTTTCTGATAGGTACGATCTGATCACTTCCTCTGCCTCTGGAGTCGTGGAACCGAGGTTATCCATCCATTGCTCCACGGCTTCGCTCATACTTAAGAACCGCTCTTTGTACTCGGTATCTGTTATCTCGACATCCGCGTGGATGCCCATCCCGTAGAGGATGTTGTAGAGGTAGATATAATCGGGTCTTGCTCGAAATTTCTCACCATATAATCGGGGCCAGAGTTCGTTATAATCCCAAGCACGACCTCCTGCAGAAGTAAACAGGTAAACAGACCGTCTTGCAACCATGTTCATCTTCGATAGCGCCGCTTTCATATCGAGCATCGCAAGCGAATAGGATGCTATCGCAACGTCATACTCATCAAGATCCGCACCGGGGATAGCGTCCTCCCATTTCTTGTTTATACAGGTTATGTTCGAAAGCCCCTCGTCTGCCGCATTCTCTTTCAGACAGGCAAGCATTCCGCTCGATGGCTCTACGACCGTTACGTGCTTTACGATTCTCGCAAGCGGGATTGTGAGTGTACCGGGTCCCGCACCGATATCAAGCACGGTAGACTCCGGATCAATATCCAATTTTGATATCATCTGAATAGAGCGATCATTATGCTTCAGTGACTCGCTATACTTCCGGGATCTCTTATTCCAGAACTCGGTCATATCTCCGCGTCGTTTTCTCCATGAGGCATTCTCAGTTGCCTCCATCCACATCTTGTTCCAGTCAATCTCTTTTACCATAATCTCATGCCTCTTTATTCCCGATGATTGTGACAGACGGGCTTGATTCAGCCTCCTTCCATAAGACAATTCGGGACGGATAAGTAACCGTCATTATTTAACCTCTATTCCTGCTGGCACAACCATCTGCATACCACCAAAACTCTTCACATCACAGATGCCATCGTAGATCTCATTCAGTGTCCCACCTGCCAGAGCCTTTGCCGGACTCCCGTTGGCAACAATACCACTGGATCCCAGAACAATCACCTTATCGCAGAACCACATAACATGATTCGGGTCATGCGTGCATGTCAGTGCAGTGACGCCGTTTCTGGTAAGTTCCTTGATGATACGCCATATCTTTATCTGATTCTGAAAATCGAGATTGGACGTTGGCTCGTCCAGCAGTAAGATCTTTGTCCCCTGGGCAAGTGCTCTTGCCAGCAGAACAAGCTGCCTCTGCCCACCACTCAGGGCGGTGTATGGTCTGTCAGCGATATCAGCAACACCGATCATCTCTATTGCCTCTATCGCAGCTCTGGTATCACTCTCTGATGGACCAAACGTCCCCCCTAAATGAGGAGTCCTGCCCATCAGAACAACCTCCTTGACCAAATATGGAAATGGTGGTTTATGCTCTTGCGGCACATAAGCGATCAATTTTGCGATCTCCGTTGCTTTCATCCCGTTGAGATCTTCATTCTCCACGAGCACATTACCTCTTTCATAGTTGAGTAATCTTGCTATGCATTTGAGTAAAGTCGTTTTTCCAGTGCCGTTTGGTCCAAATAACGCACATAACTTACCTTTTTCTACCTCAAACGATATATCTTCCAATACTTTAAACCCACTGTATCCGAAATGTAAATCTTCTACCTTCAACATGTTAAATCACCCAAAAAATATGTTTTTCTTTGTTCTTAGCAAATATATCAAATAAGGTGCCCCGAGTATAGAGGTTATAATTCCGACTGGAATCTCTGCTGTTGTTAGTGTGCGGGCAAGGGTATCGCAAATAACTAAAAATATGGCGCCCATAATCGCTGCCGATGGTATAAGAAATCGATGATCCGGACCTATCACCAGGCGAGCGGCATGGGGCATCATCAGACCGACCCATGCAATAATTCCCACGACAGATACCGATAGAGCGGTTACAAATGTTGCAAGTGTGATGAGAATGATTTTTGTTCTCTCCGTATTTATACCAAGTGTTTTTGCTTCTTCTTCACCCATCGATAGCACATTAAGTTTCCATCCCATCGCCCATAGTACGAATGAACAGACAACAACCACGGGAACTATCTGATATGCGTCACTCCATGACGCATAATAAAATCCACCCATCAACCAGAAGACAATCTCTCTCAATCCAGCGTCTGTCGAGATATATTTTAATATGGATACCAATGAACCAAATAGCGAGCCGATGATGACGCCTGCTAAAATTAAAGTTACGAGAGGTGTTTGCCCCCTAACCCTTGCTAATGAGTATGCCCCAAAAACGGCAATCATCCCAAAAACAAACGCTGAAATCTGAAGAGAGAATGGGAATTCCGGAAATATGATCGCAATTGCTGCTCCAAACGCTGCACCAGAGGAAACTCCGAGGATGAATGGCTCAACCAATGGATTCCTGAACGTGCCTTGATACACAGCACCAGCAGACGCAAGTGCCATCCCCACTGCCATAGCAAGCAATATACGTGGCATTCTTATCTCCCAAACAATTGTATTAAATAGACTATTGGTTTGAGTCGGGGTTGCAAAGATGTTTAGATTGTCCAGCACCACTTTGTACACTGCTATTATGGATATATCATACGCTCCTCGCGTTATCGCCACTAATGATACAACTATTAGGGAAGCAAGTAGGGCAATAATAAATGTCACCTTACTCTTGTTTGAAAATACTATGCCTTCGCTTTTACGCTCAAATGTGACGCTGGCATCCTTTATTTCAGCAATGGTCTCACCCATACTGGTATCTCCGTACTTGTATCTATTCCCAAAAAATGAAAAAAAAGGGGGGGGGTTGCCCTCATTCTATTATTTCCAGCCCATATAATAGCTGTGATGATTTGACCTCTTCAATTTTATCATCGTCTATATCATATATGTCCCTGTAATAGTCACCAATCCATTCATCAAGATCGATATCCTCAAACTTTTCAGGGTAAATACACTTTGCTTCAATCATTAAGTCGACTGGGAATTCCAATCGTTCACTTCTGACCGGTGTAGCGGTGAGGGAGTATACTCTCCCATCTTGTATCGCTTTCACTTCCTGAATAAGTTCAAATCGTTCCTCTTCATATATTTCACTTGGCGGATGATACCCTGAATATGTTGGAAGTATCATCACATCAGGATTCAGAGCCAATATCTGTTCTGATGACATTATAGGGCATCCTGTGCCCCTATAAGCATTCTTGGCGTTGACGATATCCTCCAGGAAAACAGACGATATGTGGTCTATACCGAACGCAAAACCGGTACCCCCTTCCCTTTCCGCCCACTGCGGTGCACCGAAATAGAGTACATTTGGTTTATCTTCGTCCTCGATATCATCGGTTCGTTCTTTGATGAGCTCTACTGCCTCATCCATGCAATTGACCATCTCTTCTGCTTTTTCTTGCCTATCAAATACTATTCCAAGGACTTCTACTTCCTCGTATATGGTATCGACATTTGGTTCATCATAACAATTCGGATATTGTAGGACAACAACAGGAATATCCAGCCTTTCCATACTCGCTATGAATTTGGCAACATTTTCATTTTGATTGCATAAGTCCCGTAGTATCAAAATATCCGGATTGAGTGCGGCTATCGTTTCAACATTTACTGTACCATAAGGTCCACCAAAACCACCAACGTTGGTAAGTTCTCCAAATTTTGGATTAAGTACGGCTGAAACATAAGTGCATACACGATAGGTCACACCATTGTAGGTGTAATCGCGGTAACCAACACCTCTCGTTGATACACTGGCACCAACCAATTTATCTTCAACACCAAATACAAACATTGTGATATCGATGAGTCCACGGCTTATCGCAACAACTCTTTCTACTGGTTTAGCGATCGTTACCGCCCTATCAGCCATATCCAATAGCGTAATTTCCTTCTCTTTCCCGAGTATGATAAGCTCAATCTGTGTCACGTCCTGCATGTTGATCTT
>DAWR01000151.1:8280-11561 GCA_002506015.1 Candidatus Methanogasteraceae archaeon UBA261
CTTGTCGCGGTATTCGAGGATGATGAGCTCTGTGTATGTCACATCCTGCATGTTGATTGTGTCGTCCTCGTTTGCGTTTCCGAAGACGCCGAGCGTGCGGTCTGATGCTGCTGCTGGCATCGCAAGCAAGAGCAGCAGGCTCATGGCTATCCCAGCCAATATTGTATTCATTCTCATTGTGTATTACCTTCTTCGGGCAGACTTTTATTTAGTATAATTATACGTGAAATACATGTTACATAGCGCATGTACATCGGTAAATAATCTACCCTCTACTTAAAACTTTCTACTAGTACAGTAGCATGAACCAGCAGATGCAGCATTCATCTGTCATATCCCTATCGCTTCCGTGTGCACGCCACCGGCTCCCGGACACCCTCCCCTCAAGCCAGTGCCCTTCCGACTTTCAGGATCAGTGTATCGATGAAAAGCTTCCAATCAGGTCTCAGGTCTCTCGATATGAAATGATTGGTCGAGTTTCCTATGTAATAGCTATTCTCTCTCGCACGTTCCAGTCTCAACCGAAGATCATCCGGAAACTCCTGCTCCCCCACCCTGTAGAAGTCGAGCATGATCTTCAGCGCTTTAAGCAGATTCTCTCTATCAAAATCCAGATCCAGGCAGTAGAAGAGGTCATAAATGTCTTTTCCCTCCATCCTGTTGTATAGAGCGATAAATTTCCGTGCCATCAGATCTTCCAGAGAATAAACCCTGAAGATGGTTGGATGTGTCTCTATTAACGGAGATTTTACCAGAGTGTCCCGAATATCCACAAAATCGGTCCTGGTGAGGTAGAACTCAATTCTTATCCGATCTTTATCACCAAACTCGTTTACGTAGTGACAATCAAACCGCAGCGTCCTGTGGAGAATCCTCGGTCCTTTTATGTCAAACCCTTCTATATCCGCGACCTTTTCTTTGATTATGGATATCTTCTCGTCCAGAGCCACATCTGAGACAAAATCCAGGTCGATATCCTCTGAAAACCTGCTGACTCCAATTTTTGCCAGATATACTCTGCTCAAAGCGGTTCCGCCCTTCAAAACTGCGTCCGGAAACAGGTTGCGGAGTTGTTCCAGGGCAATTGAGATCCTTTCGTCTTTTGACAGGTATTTCAAACCGAGACCGGTCTTTGCAGACAGATATCTCAGAATCTCCGGATCAGCCATGATGCCACCACGACAGTATATTCTCTCTTCCGAGATTATCAAGCAGCATCCACTCTCGTATGTAGTTTCCGGCAGAAACGCTAGAGGGCAGTAACTTCGTGTTGTTCTTGACCCTGCCTCTAAAGTAACGCAGGACATCTTCCGGGATCTTATCTGTCTCTTCCCCGAGCAACTCCATGACATAGCCGGTTCTCTGAGATAGAGAACTCGATGCAAGTTCAAAATACCCTGTAAATTCGTTCCAGTCCACATCTGCGTCATACAATGCCTTTGTTATCGTTGAATAACCACCCCCATACTGCGGTTTGTAAAAACAATCAAAGAACGTCTTCGCTACTGTGGAGACGTAGATGCCGTTGTGATATGCCATCCCTGTGGCTCGTCTGCCCATTGCGACTGATCTGAACGTGTATTCTCCGATCCTTCTATCGTCCGACCTGTTCCCGGTCACGACGAATATGGTGAAAAGCTCGTAATCCAGGAGATCATAGACCCTGAGCGCAGAAGAAAATCCGATATAGCCCTTGAATAATGCCAGGGCAATTTTGTACGGGTTCGTTATCACAGGCAGATCGGATGGCTTCTTCTGGACCAGATAGACTCCTTTTTTCAGCCTGTGGAGGTAGCCTTTTGATGAAAGGCTGTGGCAGACTTTGTTTATCTGATACGGTTTCAGGTCAGAGAAGAGATCTCTTAATTCGTCGGTATGGGCTATCTCGATGGATGATATCGCGTTGAATATCATCTGTTCTCGTTTACTCAAATAGATATTTTTGCCCATATCATACCCTATCAGGGTACTATGGTTATAAAATTATCTACAGGAAGTGGTATGGAAAAGGGGGACGCACCCCCCCAGGTCATCTTCGCTTTTCCTTCAAGCATCTTTCATGCCCATACGCCGTTGTTACCGCCTTTGCCATTTGCCATTTACCCTTTATGCCGGGCTATAAGCTTCTCCAGTTCCTCAACCGACCTCACAGCCGGCGGAGACGAGATCAGCAGCGCATTCACGGCTGCGTCCTGCCGGTTCTTGATGCCGACCTCTGTACCGGACGGAACCAGCATCGCAGTTCCGCTGGAGATCGTCACCGTTTTACCTCCTGATACAACATCCAGCTCGCCGCTCAGGCAGTATAGAACACCTTCTCCCGGGTGTGCAGGAGGAGGGACTTCAAGACCTGCCGGAATTACGAGATGCATAACCGCCAGATTACAGCCTACGACGAGCGACTTCATCACACCCTCGGGAGTCTGTAGACCTTCGGCTTCGTCGATTGTTCTTATCTCAATGTCCATCTCTATTCACGCTCCTTTGATTCGGGTATGTGCGAGTATATCTCCTCGACTTTGATCAGCACAGCAGCTTTTGGTTTCAGTCGTTTGTGCATCTCGCTTATCTTGCGAGCTCTTTTGCTTACTTCAGGATCCGTAATTTCCTCAAGCGATTCTCTTTGCCTCTCTGCCTTCTCTTTCATTATGTCCAGAGTCTTCTCGTAGATCTCACCGCTCTTGAAGATCTCTGCTCTGCCTTTTAACTGATAGGACTGCAGTCTCTTCATATCTGTGAACGATATTGCAACCTCCGGATTCTCTTCGAGATTCTTTCTCGTCTTATTGAAGAGCACGTCCACAATCAGCAATTCTTCATCGTTCGTCGCGTGTGCCAGACCGATAGGAACCACGTTTGGCTTCCCCTCTGTTGTGGATGTAGCCAGATAGACGATGTTCTCATCCAAAATTTCCATCAATTCCGCACTCATTCTCAATTCTCATTCCTCCAGTGTTTTATGCCTCTTTATTCCCGACGAGGATTACGGACGGGCTTACCTGAGATGATACGTCCAGAACACGGATATCTGAAAACCCAGCACCTTCGAGTAGCTCGATATACTCAGTCTCGGTGTAGATGTGATGCCAGTCGCCGCCTCGCAGGGAGAGCATCAGATCGAAGAGAACCGAGGTGGGTGGGGCGGTCCGGTCATCGTTCATGACCCAGTGCTTGAGCACAATCGAGCCACAATCGTTCAGCGCACCGTGTATCTTCTCAAAGACGCCCGAAAGCGCATCCGGCTTCCGGTAGAAGACATCGGATGCGAAGACGATGTCATA
>DAWR01000151.1:11578-12096 GCA_002506015.1 Candidatus Methanogasteraceae archaeon UBA261
CCGTACCTTCCGATGAACTCTCGTGTGACCTCTGTAACAGGCGGCAGATCAAAGACCGTGGCGTCGAGTTCCGGATTCATCTCGGCGAATGCTATCGCATAGAGCCCGTGCCCGCCGCCAAGATCGAGAAGCGTTCTTGCTCTCTTGAATTCGGGAAGATTTGAGACTTCCCTCACAGTTTGATGAAGGCTTCCCCGCATCGAACCCTCAGCCATCGCCAGAATAAAACCGGAATCGAAGACCTTTTCAAACGTGTTGTCACCATCTTCCGGCATGTCTCCTTTCAGGATCGAACTCAGTTGTGACCAGTTGAGAGAGTTATTTCCGGAGAGTCTGATCATATTGCCCTGATAAAACGGGCTCTTCTTCACAAGGAAGGTTGAAGCAAGCTTTGTGTTCGCATACACCCCATCACGTTTTGCGAGGAGGTCTGTTGTACAGAGCGCATTCAGAAACTTTTCGGTCAGTGTTGCAACGGTTCCGGTCTCTGATGATATCTGCTCCGCGGTCTTCGGCTC
>DAWR01000156.1:0-5439 GCA_002506015.1 Candidatus Methanogasteraceae archaeon UBA261
GTGAACTGCTGCCTCAAGAGTCAGATTCAGCGCCATTACCGTACATTTTCGCCTCATTGATCCTGATTGGCATACAGACATTATAGTATCCGTTGTACTGCGAAACTGGTTCTCTATGCGAAATACGCATTCAAGAGGTACTGCTGAACCATTCGATGCGAATTGAAGAAAGAGGAATTGAATGCGATTGTGTACCGCATGATCTGAGCCCATGCATCTCTATCACCATAGAACATCGGCAGTATCACCCGTTCCAGCTTGTCATACAGGTCTTCAGCGTCCGTTGAATCATTCGATTGATCCTCAGCAACCGATCCAATCGCCCATCCGGTCACACACTCAATGCAGCCTTCCAGCCACCATCCATCCAGTATGCTCAAACTTGGAACGCCGTTGAGGCACGCTTTCATCCCGCTTGTGCCTGATGCTTCAAAAGGTCTCTTTGGTGTATTGAGCCAGACGTCCACACCAGGGATGATCAATTTCGCAAGTTCCATATCGTAATTTTCGATGAACACAATCTTTATATCATATTTTAACCTTTTCATGTCCCTAAAGATAGTTTTTATCAGTTCCTTTCCTTCCGTATCCTTTGGATGCGCTTTACCTGCAAGGATGATCTGGATCGGTCCGGTATTCTTCGTAATGTTTACCAGTCTATCAGGATTGCTGAATATAAGATCGGCTCGCTTGTACATTGCAACCCTTCTTGCAAAACCAAGTGTGAATGTATCATACTCCATTCCTGCATTGTGTTTTGCGTTTACAAAATCTATTAGCAGCCTTTTTGCCTCTGCGTGAGCCGATATAATCTCCTCTGTTGGTATTGAGAGCGCATATCTCAGATCAAATGGATCCTTCCTCCAACCACCGATATACTCATCATACAACTTACGGAAGGGTTCTGCTGTCCAGAATACATGATGTACACCGTTGGTTATCGAATCGATTGGGTAACCTGGGAACATATTCCTGGAGATTTCCCCATGCTTCTTGGCTACACCGTTTGTATATTTGCTGTGATCCAGAGCGAGCAGGGTCATATTCAATTCATTTCCATGACAGATCCCATCTATTTCGCTATTTCCAAATCCTCTGAGAATGCTCTTTGCCAGTTGCGCCGGGAACCTGTCATGACCCGCCTGAACCGGGGTGTGGGTTGTAAAGATGCACTTTTCACGCACCAACTCGAGAATCTGCTCATATTTACATTCCGGATTGTCCTCTTTCATCTTCTTTATCAGTTCCAGAGTGACTAATGCGGAGTGCCCTTCATTTAGATGATGTTTCCGGATGTTTGTGTAGCCCAACGCATCGAGCATACGTACACCGCCGATTCCGAGAACTATCTCCTGTAACAATCGGTATCTCGCATCGCCACCATAGAGATAATAGGTGATCTCCCTATCAGAGGTGCTATTTTCAAAAAGGTTGGTATCAAGGAAGTATACTGGGACCTGATAGCCCCCTATACCAGTCATAATGTACTCCCATGCCTGAATTTTTACCTCCCTACCCTCAATAGGCACAGACACCCTGGGCGCCATGAGTGTTGTGAAATCATCGATCCTCCAATCCGTCGGCAATTCGATCTGATTACCCTCATCATCCAATCTCTGAAACAGACCGCCTTTATTAATGGCGAGTGTGACCGCTACAATCGGGACGCTCATATCAGCGCATGACCGCAGGATATCACCTGCTAAAATCCCGAGCCCTCCGCCGTAGGTCGGCATCTTATGATCTATGCCGATCTCCATACTAAAAAGAGCAATCCGAATATCTTCTTCTGTGTTACTCCTCAACATCTATCGCATCCCCGTCTGGATGATATGCTTGTAAATGTAAGTGAATAACGTTTTTTGCGTCCATAGTTCTTATAACGTGCCGTTGCACATAACATTAATCGTGATGACCTTTCAGGTAATTTTTCTGGCAGGCTACAATTATGCCCTCCCATAAATCTCAGTCATCTCAAGAAGTTTTCTGGCATGAGGCGACGTCAACTGCTCTGGCAAGAGCCTCCATCCCCAGTTTCCATCCGATGTGGCAGGCAGGTTCATCCGGGCACTCCCGCCCAGACCAAGAATATCCTGCACTGGTATGACGGTCAGATTTGCAACCGACATCATGGCGAGCCTGATTAATTCCCAGTGAAGCTCCTCGACCGGCACCTCCCGTCCCAGATACTGAAACAGCCGCCCATTATCATCCGGTGTTGCCTCCATCTCAAACCATCCCCGCACCGTGTTGAGGTCATGTGTCCCTGTGTATAACACGCAGTTTCTCACGACATTGTGTGGTATATACGGATTCGTGGGAAGTCCCTCACCAAAGGCGAAGAGAAGCACCCTCATGCCAGGAAAATCAAAAACATGCATGATCTCCCTCACATCCGCAGTTATAAGTCCGAGGTCCTCGGCAATGATTGACAGGCTTGTGAATTTTCTGGTGAGCGTATCAAAGAAGTCCATTGCCGGAACCTCCACCCATTTTCCACCAATTGCGGTTTCTTCACCTGCCGGAACCTCCCAGTATGCAACAAGCCCTCGAAAATGATCAATCCTCACATAATCAAATAATTTCAGGTTATGTTCCAGGCGTTGAACCCACCAATCATACCTCCTCTCCTTCAAAACATCCCACCTGTACACAGGATTACCCCAGAGCTGTCCGGTTTCGCTGAAGTAATCGGGCGGCACGCCAGAGACTACATAAGGCTTCTTTTCGTAATCCAGCTTGAATATCTCCGGATGGGTCCAGAGGTCCACACTGTCATAATCCACGTAGATGGGCATATCTCCGATGATATGGATGCATCTCTGATTGCAATAACTTTTTAGCGAATTCCACTGCTGAATAAAGATGTACTGAAGGAACTTCGCAATCCCGATTCTATCGCAAAGCTCCTCTCCCTCTTTCAGCGATTCCAACGTTTCAGGTTCTCTATCACGTATTTCATCGGGCCATTCGCTCCATGCTTTTCCATGAAACCGGGATTTGAGCGCGATGAAAAGTGCAAAATCATCGAGCCAGTGGGCGTTATCAGAACAGAACAGCTCATACTTGTAATTGTTTCCTCTCTCTTTAAAACGCCCGTATGCAAGATGGAAAAGCTTTCTCTTATGTGCGATCGCTGCATCATAATCGACCTTTTCACGATTGGGCAAGGGTTCAATATCCGCCTTATCAAGCAAGCCATCCATAGCCATGAGTTCGGGACTGATCAGCAGTGAATTGCTCGCAAAAGCAGATCTGCTGTGGTATGGGGAGTTGTCATAAACCGGGTCTGTGGGGTTCAGAGGAAGGATCTGCCAGAAGCCCTGCTTTGTCTCGACAAGAAAGTCCGCAAACCTGTAAGCACACGGTCCCAGATCCCCGATACCAAACGGTGAGGGAAGGGATGTTATGTGGAGGAGTATGCCGCTTCCTCTTCTCAACATTGTCCCTCCTCGCTCATGAGCAGAGCCACAGAGAACTCTTTAAGGATTTCACCTATCCGCAGAGTTTCCCCACCTTCGATCACCTGTGTTGTGCTGGCATCCTTCCATAGAGCGGGAACGCCTTTCGGAAGAAGAATATGGGTATCAGCCCAGACCCGCCTGCCAACGGGAAGCTCCCCCTCCTTTATCAGAGCGGTCACGTGTCGTTGCGCGATTGTGATCGTCCGGTCATCCACCTGGTTTCTTGCAAATGCGACGATCTGTTCTTTAAATCTTCCGCCCGCTTCAATCGGGATATAAGACCCCTTCTGAAAAACCTCTGCTTTCTCCTTTCTTGCCTGAAGTGCTCTGTTTATCAGAAAGAGCTTGATCCCGTCATCTTCTCTGGTTGCGAGTAACTCTTTGTACGATGTGTCCATGATATCCCCCAATAATGAAATTCTTTTTTCAAAGTCAACCGGTCTGCGGTTATCAGGGTCCACGAGCGTGAGATCCCAGAGTTCTGTTCCGCAATAGAAGTCTGGCACACCCGGGGATGTGATCTTGATGAGTGTCTGGGCAGGCGAATTGAATATCCCATAATGAGAGACCTTTCTTTGAAATGCCATGAACTCCCCTATAAATTGATTCTCCTCTCGTAAAATCTCTTCAACATACGAGATGTATGCGTCCTCGTACTCTGTATCCTGCTTCATCCACGCAGTGCGAACCTTCGCCTCTCTGACCGCCTTTATGATGTAGTCTTTCACCCTTTCAATGAAAACAGGATATTCGCTTTCATAAAATGGAAAAGCACCGATCAAAGTCTGGTAGAGGAAATATTCATCGTTCCTATCCGGAACGTCTCTCCCATTCACAGTTCTCTTTTTCCCCCTGTTAAGCTCATTCCACCGTTTGAGACTGCGCTCCCATTCATCAGGAATCTCAGAGAGAACATTTATTCTTGCTCTGAAATCCTCGCCTCTTTTTGTGTCATGGGTTGATGTTGCGTTCAATGAATGTGGATACAGGCTCCACCTCTTTCTGTTAAAACTGTGAAATTCCAATAAGTAAGTGCCGAACCTATCAGGACTTCCGCCAACCTCGTTTAGCGACAGAAGCCTGTTGTAAACGTAAAGAACGGTGTCCTCAAATCCCTTTGCCATCAGCGGTTCTGTGAACTGCTGGAATCGCATAACAAAGTGAATCCACTGCTCTTTCTCTTCTTTGGCAAGATGATCCTCGAACTTGGGAAGAATGAATCTCTCGATGAAATCGAGTTCATTCAATAGATTCGGAACTCTCTCTATTGACCTCTTCACAGCTTCTTTTATGTACGAAGGATTACTTTCACGGGAAACTTCGCTGTTTATGCAGGTCCGATAGACTGGAAATTGCGTCATGAGTTCCACTATGGTTCTCTTAAGACCGTATGGCGTGATATCGCTTCCATGCCTATAACGAGCTGCAATCCCTTTCATGAGGTGAGCAAGATTATCGACATCGCCAGCCATATTTTTTCCTACGATCAACCTTTTCTTCGCACACGCAAGATCATCATAAGCCGTTTTAAATCCGGTGAAATCAGAATATATCTTGTTGAATTGTTTTTCGCTCTTCTTTTTACAAAAGATGCCATTTAAATAATTCAGGAAATCATATCCTGTTGTTCCTTGCATAGCCCGGAAGGATGGGAGCTCCTCTTCGGGGCCACGGATCATCTCAACGATGGCATACACGTCCCCTGTTCTCTCTTGCAATCTCTTCAGGTAGTTTGTCGGATCATAGAGACCGTCGATGTGATCAATTCTCAGACCAGAGACTTTCCCTTCCGCAATTAACTGAAATATCAGAGCGTGCGTGCGATCAAATACAGCTTCATCCTCTGCCCTCAGACCGATGAGTTCATTGATGTTGAAGAATCTGCGATAGTTTATCTCTTCAGTTGCAACCTTCCAGAAGGATGACCTGAATAACTGTTCCGAAAGCAGGTTATCAAGAAGATTAAAACTCTCAG
>DAWR01000156.1:5543-15039 GCA_002506015.1 Candidatus Methanogasteraceae archaeon UBA261
AGGATGCCGAGGAGTTTGATAAAATCCGGGTCAACCACGTCATAGCCGTGAGTGCTTCCTATTCCTGCCCTGAAGATCGGGGATGCGTAAATGCCAGAAATGCCAAGCTCGGATAGATATGGGCTGATCTCCCCTGCCGCCTGAAAGTCAAAGGAAGGATTGAACTGAATTCTATATGTTGCAACCGGGATACGCATCACACACTCCTCAAGTAGAGGTACTCCTGTAGATTATCGAAATGCTCAACCCATTTCTCGGCAGTCTGATCACCTCTTTCTGCACTCTCCCGCATTTCACCGCTGAGTTGCTTGCTTATTGAGAAGCAGATGTTCTGAGTCTTCCACAGATCAAGTTCCAGAGGGAGAGCACTCAAAATTCCGAATATGGTCTCTATTCTCTCAAGCAGCAACACATCTTCCGGCGTCATGGAAAGTTGTTCCATGAGCGAATTGATTCTCTGGCTTGCGACAAAGCCAAGAGTGGTCATGTCCAGTTCAAATGACCATTTTTTAACCTGTCCAACCAACTTTTGAAGATCCTCAAGATCAAGTTCTTCGGTTTCCAGCGATTTGCGAAGATCCGCGTTCAGTACGAACTCAGCAGTGGCGGCAAGGGCTTTCGGCAGGGGAATTCGTAAATCTCTCATAACCTGCATAATCTGGTAATGTTGTTCGTATGTCTGACGGGACGAAGCCTCCATCTCACTTAGTATGGGCTCAAGGATCTGGTTCAAGACCTTTCGCTGCTCATCTTTGAAGAGGTGCCACAGGGAATACCAGTGCGTTTCAAAGTGCCGGTCCATCAAACGAATCACTTCAGGAATATCACTCTTCGTGAAAGCATTCGTTATTTCTTGATGCATACGTGAGAAGCAATCGTCCCCCATATACTCGCGCACCCCGCCGATCAAGTTGGGGTCTCCAAAATGCAGGACTGCAAAGCACACCAACCGTTCTTCTCCTGTGATATCAGCATGTATCCGGGCTTTACCAACGGCAAGTTTCTGTATCCCATACTCATTCAGGTCATATATCTCGCTCTTAGCTGTGTAACAGAAAATATTTATGGTTTCCGGATATTCCTCAAAGAGTGAAGATATGGCATAGTGCGCCCCAACCTTGAGGAGATCGAGGGCAGCAGGCTTTACAAAAGTTTCCCAGACCCGGGCGCCATTTTTAAACTCTGAAATATTGCTCTGCGCGCTCTCAAGGATATCAAGATAGCCAGATTCCAGGTCATCGCCGCTAACCTCTCTTGCAAGCTGCATGGCGCAGGAAGCGTACCGCATCACCTGAACCGTCTCGATACCTGAGATATCATCGAAGAACCAGCCGCAGCTCGTGTACATAAGCATGGCGCAGCGCTGCATCTCGAGAAGTTTTAGAACTTTCACAGTCTCTTCCTCTGAAAGCTTTCTTAGTGCATGTCTTGAAAGAAATGCCCCCACGCTCTGAACCGACCCATCAAGAATAACCTCGTTCTGAACCGACCTGTTGAGAATAACCTTGATGTAATCATCCCTTGCCTGCCATGGATCCTGTATGTATGATGCCATCTCCCCCTCATAAATCGGAATAAGATTATCCCTGAGCCAGTCCATCGCTTCGCGAAGGAAAGCCCGCCATTCCTGGTTCCAGCCGGGATTGGTCTGTGTGTTGCATCCGCAATCGCTCCTCCACCGTTCAACTCCGTGAGCGCAGCTCCAGGAACTGTTCTCAATGATTTCCACCTCGTGCGTTGGAGGGTGCTTTTCCAGGTATTCCGCATAGTTGGTGAGGTCAGCCAGATTGCCAGACTCGATGTGGTGCAGGGCGCATGCCAGTGCCATGTCCCCATAACGATGATGGTGACCATAAGACTCCCCGTCTGTGGCTACGTGGACGAGCTGAGGCTCTTTCAGATCGGAGAAAACACCAATCATCCTATCAGCAAAGTTTTTGCCGTTGTTTAAGAGACCTCCGAAGGCGATGTCCTGTGATACCTGATCATCATAAAAGAAGAGATTGATCGTCTTTCCGGATGGGAGTCTACACAGGTATGGCATTCTGGAGTCGACACCATCACCATTCACATCGTTCCACTCTTCTGTTCCCATCTCTCGCACCCGCTGCGCCTGGCGCGGCGCTATAATGGTGAACCCAATCCCGTACTCAGCCAGTATGTCCAGCGTTTCAAGATTGACAGCAGTCTCCGGAAGCCACATCCCTTCCGGTTCCCTTCCAAAACGGTACTCAAAATCCCTTATTCCCCAGAGTACCTGTGTTCGTTTGTCCCTGCTATTTGCAAGCGGCATGATTATATGGTTGTAAGCCTGTGCGATGGCTGAACCATGCCCCGAAAAACGTTTCTGGCTGATCCGGTCTGCTTCGATGATCGCTTGATACACATCATGATGGTGTAGTTTTATCCAGGAGAGAAGCGTTGGTCCGATATCAAAACTTATCCGGGCATAGTTGTTGACGATATCTATAATCCTTCTATCGGGATCGAGTATGCGGGACGCTGTATTCGGAGCATAACATTCCGATGTTATCCTCTCGTTCCAGTCGTGGTGTGGATAAGCCGAATCCTGTAGTTCAATCTCTTCCAGCCATGGATTCTCCCTCGGTGGCTGATAAAAATGTCCGTGAACGCAGATGTAATGATTCATATATATGTCTCGTATAATACAAAACTGAGCGGTCTTACGGTCAACTCCTGCCCCCAGCAATCATTCCGGGTAGTGAAGAACCGGAACCGCTCCAGATCTCATCCGAAGAGTCGAGAATTTTTTTCCACCTTCCATTCGGGAGGTGGGCATGAAAGACGATATCCTCGTACTGGAAATTCATAGCGCAGTATACCTGACTTTCACCGTGCCATCTGCGAAGCAGAATAATCTTTTCCATCCCGGATATATCGAGGATGTTCTTATTGAAATTTGAAAGGGCAGGGATCTTCCTTCGTAGTTGAATCAGCCGACGATATAACTCAAAGAGAATTTTATGTCTACCCTCTCTTCTCTTCTCCCATCTGAGCCTAAACTTAAGAAAGGTCTCACGACTCCGTGGGTCTGGAGGAGCTCCCCCCCACTTAAAATCCTGAAATTCCATTCTTCGTCCTTCTCGCACGGCTGCTATCAGATCCGGGAAATGGCTGACAACGTAGAGGAATGGCGACTCCTCACCGTACTCTTCACCCATAAAAATCAGTGGGATGTATGGTGAGAGAAGCAGAGCGCCTGCTGCAAGCTTCAGAGCCTCAAAAGATACGGGTTTTGCCAATCGTTCGCCGAGCATCCTGTTGCCAACCTGATCGTGATTCTGTGAGAATACGATGAACCGATCGGCGGGGATCTCTTTTGAAGAGCTTCCATGGTGTCTTTTCCGATATGGAAAGTACTGCCATGAATAGACAAAGCCCTCTAAGAGAGCCTTCACAAGGTCTTCTACCCCGCCGAAATCGGTGTAATAGCCCGTTCTCTCACCTGTTAGCAGTGTATGAAGAGGGTGCTGGAAGTCGTCACACCATTGAGCATCGATTCCGTAGCCTCCGGATTTTCCGGGGCGTATAACTCTCACATCATTCAAATTACTTTCTGCCATCAGATAAAACTTTCTTCTGTTTTTATATGAGAGATCTTCGACTCTTTCTGCAAGTTCCCTGAGGAAGCGCTTTGCATTCATATCGTGGATGGCCTGAATATACTCAGCACCGGCATAAACTGCGCTTTTTTTATTGGCGAAACCAAACTGATATGACCCACAAACAAGAACTTGACTCTTTGCTCACATTACGGTTTCAGAGGTTTGAAACAGCGCAAGTTGTGGCGGTGTGACGTATAGATTGCTTTATAGCCATCTTCTCTTCCTGACATAAATTACCATTCCACCCCCTATGATCAGCATAGCCAGAAGAGCCATGTGGTAACCAAATCGCCATTCGAGTTCCGGCATGTATCGAAAGTTCATCCCATAAACACCTGTTATAAAAGTTAACGGAATAAATATTGTAGCAATAATCGTTAACACTTTCATAATTTCGTTCATCTTATTACTGACACTCGAGATGTAAAGGTCGAGCAGTTCGGAGAGCAGATCGCGAAACGTCTCTATCGTATCGATTACATGGATTGTATGATCGTAAACATCCCTCAGATATATTCCGGTTGATTCCCTGATCAAAACCGATTCTCCTCGTTCCATGCTGCTTATCACCTCACGCAGGGGCCAGACCGACTTCCTGAAAAGCAGCATCTCTCCTTTTAAACTGTGGATAGTCCGCATGGTTTCCGGTCTTGGTTCATCAAGGAGGTCTTCTTCCAGATCTTCCATCACATCTCCAATTCTCTCAAGGATCAGAAAATAACTATCAACAATCACGTCCATCAAAGCATAAGCAAGGTAATCAGGACCCAGTTTTCTAATACGTCCCTTACCGTTCCTGATTCTTTCTCGTACCGGCTTGAAAACATCCTCCTCCCCCTCCTCAAACGAGATGACGAAATTCGAGCCAAGAATCAAACCGATCTGTTCCGCATTTACCACATTCGTGTCTTCCTCAAAACAGAGCATCTTCAATATGAGAAAGATGTAATCATCAAAATCCTCCATTTTGGGATGTTGTTCCGTATTCGCGATATCTTCCAGGACAAGAGAGTGGATGTTGAAGTGTTTTCCAATCTTCTCTATGGTATCCAGCTGATGAATGCCCCCGATGTTTATCCATGTGACGGCTGGTGTATCTTTAAACGAAAAGCACTCCTCGATCGTCTCGACTTCTTTCTCCTGAAATTGTGTTTCATCATAGTTGATGGTTGTGATTCGTACCTTCTCGGCTTTTCTCTCACCTATGTGAACGAGAGTCCCTGGGGGAAGACCTCCTTTCTCTGATCTCTTTCTGAAGGGTTTTGGAATCATCGATCACCTCGCATATCTTCCCTTTATTATTACATCGTGTTCATCGTATATACTTCCCACTATCACCTCCAGAATATCTTCTAAACAAACCACGCCCCTTGTTCTTCTCGCTTTGTCCACCACGATGGCGATGTGGAATTTACCCCTTTGAAACTCCTCAAGAAGGTCGTCCGCCCTTTTTGTCTCGATCACAAAATGGGGGGTTTTCATCAATTCTTTCAGCGAAACGCCGCCTTTGCCCACTTTTGCCAACAGATCCTTGGCATATAAGATGCCCACGACGTTATCCTTCGTCCCTTCAAAGATAGGGATTCTTGAGTGTCCACTACTCTTTATCAATTCCACGGCCGAATCCATGGTTTGATCGACTCTCATGCAAACTATCGCCCCCTTTGGCGACATCACATCCGCAACCACGATTTCGTCAAGTTTCAGAACACCTATCATCATCTCTTGTTCATCCTCTTCGATCGCGCCTTCTTCTCTCCCTATGTCAAGCATCGTTTCCACCTCCTCTTCGGTCATTAATCTTTTCCGGTGGAGTTTTATGCCTAAAATTCTCGCAGAAATACCTGTAATTATAGAAAAAAACTTTGTAATCGGTTGGAAAATAGAAGCCAGGATCTGCATGGGCATGGAAATCAGGATAGAGATCCTTTCTGCCTGATGAACCGCGATCGTCTTTGGTATGATCTCAGAGAACGTGAGGATCAGAATGGTCATCACTACGATCGCAATAGCCACGCCGTGGGTGGCACCAAAGATCTCTATTGCGATAGACGTTGCTACCGCCGACGCAGCGATATTCACCACATTATTCAGGATGAGCACGGATGTGAGCACGGATTCAGGGTCTCGGACCAGCTTATCGACGTCCTCTGCTCCTTTCACACCCCGTTTCAACAAAATCCTCGCTTTTATCTTGCCTACTACGATCAGAGCAGTTTCAGAGGCGGAAAAGAGCCCGGACAGGAGTAATAGCACGGATAGAAGTAAAAGTTGTTCAATGAGAAACGCCATCTTTTTTCCTCTTTTGACTATAGTTTGTGGAGTCTCGCATAAAGTACTATCTCATGATTCAGATTCAGCAGCCCTGACCTCCTGCCTCCGGGGTTCATCGGCAAACCAGACGACACGCTGCGGAAATGCGATCTCGATTCCGTTCTCCTCGAGAGTCTTCTTTATCTTCCAGAGTAGCTCCATCTTGAGATCATACCACTCAGTAGCAGGTGCCCAGATCCTTACATGGAGATTAACCGAGTTGTCTCCGAGATTATCGACAAATACCCCGGGGGATGGATTTTTCAGGGCGAAGGGCTGCTCATCGATCAACTCTTCGATGATCTCGATAGCCAGATCAGCATCGTCGGTGTACCTTATCCCAACGACATACTCAAACCTCCTTGCGATGTTGGTAACATAATTGGTTATGATGCCGGTAAATACCTTCTCATTTGGAATTCTCACGTACAATCCAGTATATGTCCTGACTATTGTCGAGACGATGTGGATATCCTCTACAAACCCTGAAATATCATCGACACGCAGCTGATCTCCAATCTTGATCGGTCGCTCAAACATGAGAAATATCCCGGATATGAGATTGCCAACGATGCTCTGGCATGCAAAACCGATCACTATGCCGACGACACCCCCGGCAACGAGCAGATTTGAGAGTTCTATTCCAAGATCAGGGAGCGATAGAAGTACAGCAACGATGATAATCGTGTAGTATATGACCTTGGCGATGATCTCCAGATGGTCCCGGTCCATCCGTTCCTTAAGCGATCTTTTTATGTTAATTGCCACCACTTTGGCTATCAGAACTGCAATTATGAGGCGTACTGCGATCTGGAGGAGATTAAGAATGGTGTCACCGTAGACAACTGTATCGAGGATCATATACCCTCATCCATCAGAAACCTTGCTGCGATCACAGGAATCTGTCTTAATCGTGAGGTGTAGAGTTCTAAAGATCTCTTCATCCCCTTCTTAAGAGGAGAATTGACAAAATCCATCTCTGCGACCTTTTTGCTTACAATCTTCATATTCGCCCTCATAGCGACCATATCGTCGCTGTAGTAGATCTTCATCCCATAAGCGGCAAAGACCGCCTGTGTCACTTCAACCCATCTTGCGGTAGTGTTTGTTATGTTAAGCTCTATTACCCCTTCGTAAACAGGATTCGTATCCGGTATCGTGGAATAAACCTTACTCATCCAGTACTTGCAGATAACCCCGCTTACAACGTCGCCATAGAGGGTAAACTTCTGTTTATTCAGTGCGAGGATATCAAGAATCTGAAAATCCTTCTTTCCATGTACGAAGATGCCGATCTCCACAGGAAATTTTACAAAGACCGTTCTTCTTGTGCTGGGTTCGATAAAAACCGACTTTTCAAACTCAATTAAGAAGTGCGGGGTCAGATCCTTTGGCTTATTCACAGGCTCAACAGGGTTGATAAGGATTTTGCTGTTGCTTGACAAAAGAATATCCTCCACTTCCTCATCCATACACTCTCTTTTGTAAAGGAAACCTCCCGCCGTCCTCTCAACCGAGAGGGAGATTCCCTCCCTGTCAATTCTCAAAGGAACTCCATGCAAGCCGAAGATGCCGGATACCTTCATCGTATATAACCATTAACGGAATAGAATGTAAAAGTAACCTCTGTATCTTTCTTATTCTTAGCTCATACCCTTAGTAAATAGTTGTAATTTGCATCCTTTGCCTCAAAGAAGTCCTTACAGAAGGTAACAGCGTCTTCCGGACGGTAATATTTGCAACTGAATATGTCGATGTACCCGGCAGAGGACGCGTCCACAAAGTGCGCAGATATAAGGGATGTCTCGATCAACTGAACTGCCGAATACCCGATCATGTCCCCCTCTCCGAAACGCACGACCATACAATCCCCATAGCGTTTCATCTCGATAAACTCACATAATTCATAGATGAACCGCTTTATTACGGCTTCATCCTGCATCTTCTCCGGATTGCATCCGTGGATGTCGATTGCAGCGGACAGACCCCATGCCTTTTCCGTGCTATACGCCTCTTTTATCAGGTCTCTTTCCATAGACATGCTCTTACCTCTAAATCCATATCTCATTAGATTCTTAACATAAATAACTTTTCCATAGCCAACCTTATGGAAGTTGGATATAAGTACATCATTCAAAAACCCATTTCTCTCACAAAACCACCTTATTTCGCTATATTCGTATTTAGACGAAGTTTAAGATGCAACAGACGCCATCGAAGGGAGGGGCAGATGATACAAACATCAAGCGAGGAAGATGTCAAAACGCCTGAAAACGAGGAAGATCAAAGCACAGTTAAGAATCGCACAATAGCATCGGATATTCTCTCTTAATTCCCGAATGATCCTCTGATCCACTCTCAATTGCTCCGGATCAAAACACGTCTCTTTCAGATAGAGCTTGCGGTTGATCTCGATCTGAATCCAGGGTATCCCCTCCTGCCCATAATGATACTGTGAATGTACTTGTCCGCGAACGGATAACCGCACCTTCACCAGCAAACGCCTGCCTGAGCGATTCTGCAAGCGCACGATCCATTCAGGAGGGCGGGTTCCATGACCACGTCCACGTACCGGCATCCCATTTCGGTCACCACGGTTGCTCTGGAATATCATCGGTCTTGGCAGATCAGGTTTGTCGCTCGCCGCCGGCGAACGCTCAAGCATGCTGTGACAGTCGAGAGCCAGTCTGATATTGCGGTTCGACAGGAGGTCCCCCAACCGTTCGTGATACGGAAAATAGTATCTCTGCAACAAGTCCTCAACAAGAGCATCATCAGGAAACATACTTTCCTTGTATATCGGTGTACCATCTGTTGTCACAGTCTTATCGACTCCATCCGGGTTCTCCGGAGGACGATCGTCAGAAGCCCGGTTCACGTCCACAATCGCCCGTGCGATCGGCGTCTCGATCACTGCCGTTACACACTTGCCAAATCCGAATATCTCGCGGGTGAGCGCGTCCCCCGAGCGAGCAGTGCAGACGCGGTGCATACATCGCCTCACCGATCGACTGGTGCTCATCGGCGACGTGGATTAAGAACTGGGCGATTGCAGAGAAGATCCGTTCGCTTCCCGGGCGTCCCACCGCCATCCAGATCTCCTTGCCACGGAAGATGAGGGTCGGTGCGACCGTAGCCCACGGGACTGCGTTCGGGCGCAGATAGAACGGGTGGGAGAATACCTTATAGTCATAATCCATCAGGTAATTGTTGTAGAGGAATCCAAGCCCGTCCATTCTCGCCCTGTCCTGGCGTACAGCGCATATATCAGACGAACTCCACCTGTGAATGTCCGATTGGTTCATAGGACCCCCTGGTTTACGCAATTATCTGCGACAAATCTCGATGGGGCAACTTCAAGCTTGGGCGGAGAACGTCACCAGAAGAAGTTCAGACAGAATATGACCGACATGAATGCATGGCTGAAGAGCATCCGAAATCTTTCCGAACTGAGAGAATGGTAGAAATTACCGGGACTAAAGCCAATCGGGCACTATCGCTGCTATGAAATGAGCGGAAACATACGATCGCTGCAGAACTTCTACCACCATGTCGTG
>DAWR01000221.1 GCA_002506015.1 Candidatus Methanogasteraceae archaeon UBA261
ATCTGCATTCTCGCACTGATAGTCATCGCTTCCACAATCCTGGGATGCGCCGTCAGTGACCGGATATCGCAAGAGGATGCACCCGAACCGTACGTAACTCCGACCCCTTCGGAAGGCCGTGCATCGCTCTTTGCAGCGCTCAACGCAACAGACGAGGAGACGTCCGCATCCGCCCCTGCAGCGGGCAATCAAGATCAAGATCAGGAAATTGATGGCGAAATGGCGGCGCAGGATAACTCCGAACCGGATCTTCAGGTCGGCGAATTTGCAACCGAGCCAGCGATCCCGGATTGTGATTTTATATGGTTCGATAGCAGGCATGCAAGTTGCTACGACGTAGAGACTGATCTATGGCTCGTTTACGAGGCTGGCGTCGGCGAGGGGATATTTGGCAACCGTGTCCTCTATCGCAACAACAAAACAGATGCGCGCTGGGAATCGTTTGCAAGCCAGACGCCAGACGACATCTGGCTGATTGCGAGGGGTGAGACGCAGAGTACGAGCCAGTTGTATCTCAACAAGCAGGATAACGCAACCGGTGAGTGGATCGAGCACGTGAAGCCGGGGTCCGCGATTCGGCTCGGCAGCGGGCGGGCATGGTTCGACGCAAGCGGGTCTGATTGCCACAGCAGAGCGCAGGGCATCAGTTCAGAGATATCGATTCGGGATGCCTATTTCTCGTGCAGAGTGAACGGCGGCATACCGCCGGTCGCGTACGACTGGACCTCTGATCAGGACGGGCAGATCGGAAGCACAGGTTCGTTTGACCGAAAACTCTCAAAAGGGACACACAGAATCACGCTTGTGGTAACCGATGCAAGCGGCTCCAGTATGACTGGTGTTGCTGTCACACAGGTCGACTGAAAACTGGCGGGCATTTACCTGAGTTCAAGCTTTCCCGTGATCAGAAGAAACATGAGGACGTATCCGAGGACGAGCATGATTAAGGAGAGTATCCATGCCCAGCGCAGTATAACTCCCCTGAGCTCCGGATTCTCTATATCAACCATTTTTATGCCTTGATTCGCTTCAGCCGGAAGGTGTTCTCGCGCTCCATCTCTTCGAGGCGCAGCTCGATGAACCGCTCTGCTTCGGAGAGTTCCGGTATCACCTTGAACTCGAGCGCGTTGACCCGCCGCTTGGTCCGCTCGATGTCGTCAAGCAGTTTCTTCATCGCAGTCTCAATCTCGGCAGCGATGATGACCTTCTCGATGAACGTCTCGTAAGCATCGACCGCCTCGTCAAGGCACGCACTCGTTCCGATGATTCCGTATCCCCGCTCGCAGAGATCCTTCCGCACCTGGGAGGATTCGATCTTCGGAACCACCACACCCATTATATTCCTGCTCTCGAGTTCGACCTGCGGGACGTCCCTGAGCGCGAATGCGATCGATCGTATCGCAACATCCCCTTCCACGGTCTTTGCAACGCCGATCTTCTCCTTTGCAGCCTCGTATGTGGAGTCGAGCTCAGATCTGACATCCCTTGCCCTACTAAGCATCTCAAAGAATTCAAGGATTAAGCCGTCGCGTTTCATCTTCAGCAGCTTGTGACCGCTCTCTGCGAGTTTGATCTTCTTTTTCAGTTCGATTAGTTCGGATCGAGTTGGTTTTATGTCCCGGATCGCCATGGTAAACCTGCCTGCTTCTCAGTTTATTATTTGCATACCCCTCGGTTGCATTCACAAGGTTTGTAGCACCATGGATAATAACCTTGCTCCTCGCAACAGGGCGCGCCTCTGTAGCCACAATGGATTCGCCTGATTGCAATCCGGGTTAGCTGTATGTCCCCATCCGAATCCACTGCCACACCGATCCCGGTTTCATCGAAATCCGATGTTGGAATCTGGTTTTTGGATTCCTCGGAACTCCACGTCTCAGAAACCATCTTCAGGAACTCTTCGTAGTCGTAGATCGGTCCCGGCATCGAAAGCACGTATTCAACAGAGGTATCAAAGTAATACACCCCGCAATCCCGCAGCAGGTCTCCCGGTTCCGTCCCAGCCCCTGCCCCGGAACGGGCGGAACTGTGGCTGTGTGCGCGAGCAATATCTGCGATCTCGTCGTTGTATTTCAGCGGTTCCAGCCCGCGTTTTGCGCGTTCTTGGTTTATCAGATCAAAGAGATCTTTCGCAATCTCTGACGCCTGCGGCAGCCGCACAGGAGTCGGGAATGGCACAGGGGAATCGATCTCTACAACCGTCCACCAGTCGTACTCGCCAGCAGACCTGCTGGAACGCACCACGTCATAGATATCGTCATACATTCCATTCGGGCTATAGTATTGCTCGAGCGCCTCCGGAACGATACGCGCAAGGGTCGGCTCGACCAGAATCCTCCGCCCCGCCAGATTTGCGACGACCCATGCGTGATCTCCTGAGTTGTTCGCATATTCGAACCCGCCGATGGAGACGTTGTGTGGCTGATCATGAATTCCCGTGACAATCACCGTATCAACATTGTACCCTTCGAGATACCACTCGATAAAGGCAGCCATCTCCGAACAATCGAAGAAGTCCTCCCGGTAGGTGCAATCGAGAAGCGGCAGAATCTGCCTCAGTTCGGATTCGCTTGTAACGTTCTGTCCATGCCCGAGGCTTCGATAGTACGGATCAGGTATCTCGCGGGTCGGATCAAATACTTCTTGAAGTAAGAATAGAGCCAATGATACGGCAACAAGCGCAACAATCCATTTTTTCAAGCCCACACCCCCGATTAGATTAAACCCGCAATCCCGATCAGATTAGATTATATCTGATCGTATATATGATATCCGCAATCCACCCCCAGAAGAGATCATATACCCCCAGAATCATTCCAAGTCCGATCAGAACCAGCATACCTCCCGCGATCTTTCTGATTACCAGAGTGTGCCGTGAGATCGCTCTGATGTGCACTGTCGATCTACTGGCTGCATAAGCTACTCCGAGCATCGGGATGCCCAGCCCGAGCGAGTAGATGAAGAGCAAGAAGCCACCGTACAGAATGTCCCCCTCACGCGCAGCCATTGCGAGGATGCCCCCGAGTATCGGACCGATGCACGGCATCCAGACGATACCGAGCGACACCCCGAACAGAAGACCGCCGAACAGCCCCTTCTGCTTCTGCTGCGTATGCGGCGCGAGTGCACTTAACCTATCAAATATCGGGAGGTCGAAGAGCATGACCAGCCCGAACGCAATGATCGTGATCTCGGCAACAAGCTCCATATATTCGCGATATCTCCAGACCACATCGCCGAATGCACCGAATATCACACCCATCGCCGTAAACGAGATGCACAAGCCGGCAACGATCGCTATGGGGCGTAGTTTCCCTGTTTCAGAAGAGTACGCCATGACTGCAGGCAGCAGCGGAAGTACGCATGGCGATAAGACGCTCGCCACCCCTGCGACAAAGGCGATGAGCGGGGATACCTGCTGGGACTCGATCATGCAGTACAATCGGTGTGCCAGCAGGTAATACTTATGGCGGTTATGCGAAGTACGTCGCTAACCGGAACCGTATCTGATTGCAAGCTCTTCCTGCTTACTTCGGGTTACTAACTGAGAGATCAGAACGTACTCCACAATGCTCT
>DAWR01000068.1:0-4805 GCA_002506015.1 Candidatus Methanogasteraceae archaeon UBA261
TACGCGATGTTATGAGCCTTACCACCTATTTACCACCAATACCCCAAAAAGAAGACAAAGAGGCTCTACAGAGCCTCGCCGTCCTCTTCCCCAGTCCGGATCCGTATCGTGCGCTCGACCGGTACAACGAAGATCTTGCCATCTCCGATGCTATCGGTTGCAGCCGTAGTCCGGATCAAATCCACCACTTGGTCCACATCCCGCTCTGCGACCACGACCTCGATTCTGGTCTTCGGGAGCAGATCGACGCAGTACTCGCGTCCACGCCATTGCTGGACGAGTCCTTTCTGCTGTCCGCGTCCCCTGACCTCGACAACGGTCATGCTCACAAATCCGGCATCAGCCAAAGCGGATTTTACCTCTTCGAGCTTCATCGGGCGTATTATTGCCTCCACCTTTCTCATTTCGATCATTTCAGCCATCTTGTTCACCTCACACCTTATTCGGTTATGTACTCGGGGTATGCCCGTATTCCGTGTTCTGTTATGTCCAGACCTTCGAGCTCCTCTCTCTCAGAGACCCGCAGCCCTATAACAACGTCGATCAACTTGAAGACGATCAAGCCTACCACGAATGCCCAGATGATAGCTGCGAGTGCGCCCACAACCTGGACCATGAACTGGTTCACGCCGCCGTACAATAAACCTGGTGCACCTGCTGCATACACGGCACCATCAAGGATTCCGTTGCCCATGCCAACCGAGAATATCCCTACTGCGAGAAGACCCCATGTGCCGCAGTAGCCGTGCACTGCAATCGCACCGACCGGGTCATCGACCTTTAAGACTGCCTCATTAAACATCACACCAGCGTAGACGATCGCACCTGCAATGAGTCCGATCACAATTGCTGCCCAGTTCTCAACCGAGCCGCATGGTGCAGTGATTGCAACAAGCCCTGCAAGGACGCCGTTTGCTGTAAGCGAGGGGTCAGGTTTACCAGTCTTCACCCATGTGAGGATCATCGCGGCTACAGCACCGGCAGCAGCAGCAAGGAACGTGTTTGCAACAGCAAGGTTCATGAAGGCGTCGCTGCCGTCAAGGGTTGAGCCGCCGTTGAAACCGAGCCAGCCAAGCCAGAGCAGCAATACTCCGAGGAAACCAAACGTGATGTTATGACCCGGAATGACCTGTGGCTTTCCGTTCTTGAATTTGCCGAGCCTGGGACCAAGGATGATCACGCCAGCAAGCGCCGCATATCCGCCGATCGAGTGAACAACGCCGCTTCCTGCAAAGTCATGGAAGCTTGCGCCGCACATCTGCACAATCCAGCTTCCGTCTCCGGTCAGAAGCGCAAAGTCGGCTCCGGACCAGACCCAGTGCCCGTAGACCGGGTAGATGATCGCAACAAGCAGCCCTGTGAACACCAGATACGCCTTGAAGTTGGTTCGCTCTGCCATAGCACCTGAGACGATGGTTGCGCCTGTTGCCGCAAAGACCATCTGGAAGAACCATGCGTTCCAGATCGCGTTGTCAGCGCCGCTCAAGCAGAACTGGCTGAACCCGAAGATTCCTCCGACATCATCGCCGTACATGATCGCCCAGCCGACAAGCCAGTAGATCAGAACGCCGAGACAGACCGTCAGCAGGTTCTTCATCAGGATGTTTGCCGTGTTCTTTGCCCGGGTGAACCCGGCTTCAACGAGTGAGAAACCAGCATGCATTAGAAAAACCAGCCCGCCGCATAGCAAGAGCCAGATAAAGGTCAGGGCGGTTCCGAGGCTATCAACTGATTCTGTCAATGATTCGATACTCTCTTCTTGTGCCGCTATCGGGGGTACGAGCGACAGTAGTGCCAGCATCACGAGAATACTGGCAAATAAGTATGTTTTATTCTTTTCCATAGATTCATCTCTCCTGTATTCACCGCCTCGTATTTTAGGAAGGCGGCAAGTTACTGTTGATGTTATAATATATAAAGTTTACTGTACGATTTTTTGCTGCCGCCCGCCCACACCCGATCAGCTAAAACCCGGATTCTACAGGTATAATCCTGCTTTAACACGTTGAAAAAGAGCTGGCGAGAACAATGGGGGAAGAAGGAGCAGCCAATTTCGGAAGAACGAAGCGACCCCGAAGAGTGGCTGCGACAACACATCTCACCAGATATTTGGAGGAACCTATATTACCAATGGAATGTGTATCTGTTTCCCGGATCACACTCATGCGGGCTGATCCCATAGTGTCAATGTCTTCCCATAACCCTCCTCTTTCGCAGTCTCGTATATGCGGTTGGCTACTATGAGGTCATGTACACCCATTCCCCCGGGGTTAAAGAACATCCGCTCTTCCCGCATCTCTCGTCCGGGTTTCTGCCCTGTGATTATCTCTGCAATCTCCGCATGGATATCGTTATCCGACAACATGCCATCATGGAACATCAGGGCAGGAGTTTGCGAGTTACGCGCTTTCACATCCTCCCAGTTGTCCACAACTATCTTATCTGATTGCGAAACCACGCCATACCCACATTCATAACCAGACATGTGACGGTACAGCGAGCCTTTGGTTGCCCACTGTGCCTTTACATAAGGTTCCTTTGCAGGCGTTGCGGTCACAAGGGTATCCTTGCCAGGAAGAGCTTTTTCTGCAGAATCCGCGGCACTGACCGGCACCCCGAGTTCATCCTGCATCTCTTCTGCAAATTTTTCTGCCCGTTCCATGGATGGATCGTATATCTCTATATGCTCTATCGCTTTTAACACCGCCTTTACAGCCATCAACACAGTCCTGCCTATCACTCCGGCTCCCACCATCCTCACTGTTCTGGCATCAACATTTGCCAGATACTTGCATGCAACTCCTGCCACCGCACCTGTGCGCATAGCAGAGATGATGGTACCATCCATTATAGCCAGAGGCACGCCTGTTTCAAACGAATTGATTGCAATTAAAGAGATGGAACGTGGCAGTCCGTGTTTGAACGGGTTCTGGACGAAGCTTGCTACCCACTTTATCCCGCCTATATTCTTATCACCACCCAGATAACCGGGCAGGGCATTGATTCTGCCACTGACACTTTCTTCCCCCTGCGTCCCCTTTCTTAACACAACCTTGTGTGGAACCACACATTCCCCGTTATGGCGCATAACCAGAACATCTTCGATGTCGCGGATGGTCTGTGCCATGTCCATACCGCCGCTTTTCTTCACATCTTCCTGGGACAGATAGATAAAACTTACTTTATTCATTGATTCACCTCTTCTATGTTCGTCTCTGGTTTATGGGAAGGCGGTAAGTCAATGGTGATTTTATACTATATAAGATTACCGGTATCTGGTCTGCCAGGCAACCACCAAACAGCGAGCCAGCCCTGAGCGGAAAAACTTTAAACCACGTCAGATTGATATGAACAAACCAATCCTTTTATTATATGGCTATCCCAATATAACGTTGAAATCACATGAAATCCACTAAAATCGTAGTCATTGGTCTTGGCGTAGGTGGTTTCATCGCCGCAAAGACCGCAAAGAAGGTAAATTCCAGTGCAGAGATCACGATCATAGATGAGAAAGAGTATGATATGTTCTCACCGTGCGGGCTTCCGTTTGCGATGGACGGCATAGTCCACGATTTTGACGAACTGAAACACAGCCTGCCAACAGAAGCGATGGGCATGGTCAAACTGCTGGGGCACAGAGCAACGTCCATTGACCCGGAGCAGAGCGTGGTGACTGCGCTGGATATAAACTCGGGCACGACTGAATCGATCCCCTACGACTCGGTGATAATCGCAACCGGTGCAGCACCGTTTGTGCCCCCGATCCTGGGTGCCTCCGAACTCATGGGGCGGGGCGTCTTTGTAGTCAGCAATCCGGAGAATGCGAAAGATGTTCTTGATTATATGGACGGCATATCCAGCGCGGTTGTGGTCGGTGCGGGTGCGATCGGTCTTGAGGTTGGCGCTGCAATCAGAGCGCACGGGATCGACGTTACCATAGTCGAGATGCTGCCGCATTCCTTCCCGAAGGCAATCGACCCTGATATTGCAAAGATCCTTGAGGCGGATCTGAAAAAATCAGGTATCAAGCTGATGATGGGCGCCGCGGTCGAGAAGATCTCGGGCGACGACAGGGGAGTTGCCGGCATAACCATAAACGGCGAAAATATCCCTACAGAGCTGGTGATCATGGCATCAGGCGTTCGTGCTAACTGGGATCTTGCCAGTGATGCCGGATGCGAGCTTGGAGCATGGGGCATACGGACGAGCGCGAAGATGGAGGCAAGTGTATCCAAAATCTACGCAGTCGGAGACTGTGTCGAGACCGTGAGCCCGATAAATCACAAGCCGTGGATGTCTCAGCTCGCAACAACCGCGTACCGACAGGGTATTACAGCAGGGACCAATGCAGCGGGCGGTTATGACACGTTCGATGGGTCTCTCACAACCTTTGTATCGGTCATCGGCAGAATGGAGGTCGCAGCAACCGGTTTTAACCAGTTCTCTGCAACGTCCGCAGGATATAAGGTTGTGGTCGGAAAGGCAACTGGACTCACCAGACCCGAATGGTATCCGGGTGCATCAGAGATCACGGTCAAGATTCTTGCCGATGCCAGAACCGGAAGGATCTTTGGCGGTCAGGCGATCGGAGAGGATGGTGCGGCAGCACGGGTTAATCTGATATCGCTTGCAATAAAGGGTAAAATGAACCTGTATGACCTCTACGATGCGGAGCTTGCATACTGTCCCGCGGTATCCGAAGCGTACGATCCGCTGTCAAAGGCATGCGAGTTTGCGATACGTAGAATGAATAGATAAAAGATCAGAGATGTAAGCTTAACTGAACCCTATCAATCATACTCCTA
>DAWR01000068.1:4885-9205 GCA_002506015.1 Candidatus Methanogasteraceae archaeon UBA261
GACATGAAAACCGTTTCAAAAGAACCAGGACTACCGCGATTTAATGTCCTCCGCAAACCACGACCCAAGCTCATCACCGTGGACGAGTTCTTCCAGATCCGCCTCCAGGTTGGACGGCTCGACCAGAACTAACCAGCCATCTCCGTACGGGTCTTCTACAAACAGTTCAAGTTCATCTTCGACATCGGAATTGACCTCGATTATTGTACCCGTAACAGGCATGGTGAGCCCGCCGACCCATTTTGCAGACTCCATCGATCCAAACGCCTCGCCTGCCTCGAACTCATCATCCTCCATCGGAAGATCAATGAACTCGATTGCTCCGACTGCTGTACCGCCAAATGCGTCCATTCCGACCCTAACATTCCCGTCATCCTCAACTCTCGCCCAGAGATGGTCTTTCGTGTAATACAGCTCTTCTGGTACTTCATATCCTTCGACTTCCATTATTTTACCTCCTGAACATCTTTCTTCGCGTGCACATATTTGAATGTCGACCGCACCGCAGCACTGCGACAGGTCTTCACTATATCTGGTTGGAACCGATTTTATTAAAGGCTTACCGAAGAGGTTAAACGATGGGGGGTTGTCATGTTTAATCGAAGGTTGCGGGTGGACGAACCGCAGACCTCTGAACCTGCAAAGAGTATTATTGCAAAGTATGAATTCTATTTATAAAATCCACTTTGTCAAAATCGGAATCATACGATATGATCTCACCGATCTTCATATTATCCATAATGGTGACTGAAGCGGCATCTGCAAGCGAGAGCGTTCCATCATACTTAAGAACGATCTCCATACTTTCAGAAAGCAGCCCCCTGTCGATATATATAATATTGCAGTTGTCTGTAAAGTAATTATACAGATTGTAAGCAACTTTTCCGCCGCTTCTTCTGCCAATCTCAGTTACAACTTCCGAGATGATAAAACTCGATACAACACTGGCGCTATTCTCGATATACTCTGATAGTTCAAGGGCTTTTTTATGCCACTGATCTTTTGTATCTGATATGGCGATATAATATGACGAATCAACGAAAATCATTCATTCACCGCGCTGTATTCTCTTTTTTGCAGATACGGAGTCTCCTCCCTCTTCAATCAAACCCACAATGTCCTTGAACTGCATCTTCTTCCGCGGCTTTATCTTTATTTCGTGATCATCGAGAGTCCAGATCAGGATATCGCCAGGGTTAATGCCAAGCGATCTTCTGATCTCTGCCGGGACGATGGTTGAATGTCCGCTTGATATTTTGGTTTCACTGATCATGTGTATATCACTAAGTGACATTGCATTTGCTAAGTATAAATATTTATCGTAGTGGCAGGAGTTGGTTTGTATGGTTCGCGATCTCAACACCCCCCTGCGGGCGATCTGTCCTGCAGTATCCGCTATCGTATGATCCGCTATCAGAGGTATATGAGTTTGCCACACGCAGAATGAAACAATGATATAAAGTACGAGGTAAGATATGGTTGACACCGGTGATTCCAATGAAAGAATGGCGAGTAATCGATTTCGGAAAAGTTGACATCAGATACATGATGGCGGCAAACGAAGCAATCCTGAAGAATGACTGCGGCAACACCCTCTTCTTCTGGGCACCCACCAAATCCATCATCCTCGGATACTTCCAGAAAGCAAGTGTGGAACTGGACCTTGACGCATGCAAAGACTACACGATCGTGCGACGCACAAGCGGCGGCGGCATCGCGTTCTCGGATGATTGGGGACGCCAGATCAACTACGGCGTCGTTGGTACGATCGACGACAGACTCTTCCCGCTCGATGTCACGGACTCATACCACCAGATATGCGGCGTACTGATCGACACCCTGCGCGAGTACGGCTTGAACGCCGACTTCAGACCCATAAACGATGTCATTGTCGATTCTAAGAAGATATCTGGCAATGCACAGACCAGATGGGACGGCAAACTCCTCCAGCACGGAACGCTGCTTCTGGACTTCGACATAAAAGAGATGCTCCGCATATCCAACATCCCAATTGAGAAGATAAGCGACAAACAGATCGCTTCAATCGAGGGGGGAATGACATGGGTGGATAAGGAACTCCCCATAAAACTGGAGATGGAAGAAGTTAAGGATGTGGTGCGACGCAAGTTCGAGGAGCGCTTCGGTGTGAGACTCGTGGATTCAAGGATTAGCGAGAGCGAGGAAGCGATGGCACAGGAGCTTTTGCCGAAGTACGAGTCGGATACGTGGAATTATCGGCTCTGAAATTCAGAAGAACCAGAATTACCTCGATTTAATATCCTCTGCAAATCACAATCAAAGGGGATCGCCGTGGACGAGTTCATGCCAACCCTGACGGTTCCGTCATCCTTTACTATATCCCAGAGATAGTTTTTCGTGTAATACGGCTCTTCTGGTACTTCATATCCTTTGATTTCCACTTTTTACATTCTTTAGCAGTTGTTATCAATACCCTGCGTAGCGTTCCCGCTCTTTCGCAATCAACCCTCCGTAATACGCACAGGCATCCTCCGCAGTCATCAGATCACTCTCATTACAGTTGCCTCTGACCTCAACCATGTAGATGTTGTATGGATCGCTGTTTATGATATTCGGATCATCCCACAACTGGTCATTGACGCTGACAACCGTGCACTCGAACGGAAGCGAGATCTGCGATACCGCCTTTATAGTCTCGTAAGCGATCAGAAAATCATCCTTCGGGATCACATCGCCGACATCAGGGAGATCAATATGCACGATCTCCTTTGAAAGTGACTGACCAAGTTCTGTTAACCCGATCATGATCCTGCCGCCATGATGCTTTACCCATACGTGATTCTTCAGGTATAATCGATCATCCGGAAACTCAAAATCTTCAACTTTCATGTATCTGCCCCATGTTTACTCTTTGTATACATCCATTTGAACGCTGACTACATCGCCACATTGCGGTAGATGTTCACCATATCCGGTGGGAACCAATTTTATTAAAGGCTTGCCGAAGAACAGGATGAATGATGCGCCCGCGACATCAAGCGGACGGTTCTCCCGATCAAAGACTTCCAGATTCACACCAGATGAGTGCACCATAAACGAATTGCCGATGGATCTGAAACAGTCAAACGGTGGTGCACCCCGGCTCTTTCCCACAATCCCGAACCTGTGCAGTGCATGATCACGCGTAGGGATGAATCCGTCAAGCAGGAAACCACCAACAGAATAACCATTGAAATGACCGTCCGTGCTGTAATCAGGGCAGTCGACGAGCGCATACCGATCGCATGAGTTGACCACAACTCCTGTAAAATCGAAGATATCAGAATCCACATCCACGCCTCCCGGAAAAGCCCGTCTAACTACTCCAACCGGGATGTCAAGCGGCATGTCACTCGTTGCCCTGAGATAGTCATCCGGCATGCGCACCTCGACGTGCAGATGGGAAAAGTTCCAGAAATAAAAATACCCACTTCTGATGAACGTGCCAAAATCCTCGCCAGTGCGCACACGATCCCCGATACCCAGATCGGGCTTGACATGCAGAACCCGCACAACCAAACGCCCGCACCTGACCGCAGTCAGGTACTCCTTGAAATCACGGTCTCTGAATGGCGTGGGAGTCTCAAACTCTCTGATATCCACGATGACGCCGTCAACAGGCAAATATGCAGGCGAGCCGAAATCACCATACGCAATGTCAACAGCACTACCGGTCTCGTGCGCTGCGAAAGGACTCTTGAAGAACGAAACAGCAGCGTCATCGGGCGCCATGAGGCGGATGTCTCTGTACGAGGCTGCGAGTTTCACGTTATGCCCCCTCTGAGCATTCACTGTACGAGCAGCACATATCACCAACCTCACGAATCACCAGTCCGATCTCGCCACACAATCTATACGCGCTCCGGCTCGGGACCGCAATCCGATCAACGCCGCACAGAATCGCACATCGATCGAGCCGTGCGCGGTACCTACCACCGGGGCGCACGCAACTCAAGGAGAGCGGCGTCTGCGGAAACATCTGTCTCGCTTTTGCGATCACGGCGGAAACATCCTCGAGCGCGGGATACGGTGCGTCTGCACAGCCAGTCCCTCTCGTCGGGATGAAGACGACGACCACGACTGCAGCGGGATCGTACCTTCTCACGATCTCGAGTGCTCTAAACTCGCCGTCGAGCGCACCGCTGCCAAGTCCCACGATGATATGCGGCGCAATCGGGATCTTCGCTTCTGTCAGATACTTCAGTGTATCCTCGTAATCGCTCACCGTGTTCGGAAGTCCGAGGATCTCAGAGATTGTTCTGTTGCTTCCGATACAGTCAACAAGCGCCATATCAAGCCACG
>DAWR01000188.1 GCA_002506015.1 Candidatus Methanogasteraceae archaeon UBA261
CTTATGATCAACACGGAAGCAAGATTACGGGAATCGCCTTAATGTGGACAAGCAGCAGCGAGACTGTCGGGACTATCGATGGGGCAGGTTTCTTTACCGCGATCACTGCTGGTGGGGCTGTAATAACGGCAGAGAGTGGGGGCGTAACAGGAACAGCAGACGTGATTGTGGAGAGCCCGGCGGCAACGCCGACGCCGACCCCGGTTCTGACGACGATTGCAGTCTCGCCGGTGCGGGCGACACTGAATGTCGGTGAGATGCAGCAGTTCACGGCAGCCGCGTACGATCAGGACAATCGCGAGATATCTGGCGTCGATTTTGCGTGGACGAGCGGAAACGAGACCGTTGGGCTGGTCGATTGCGCAGGGGTGTTTGCTGTGATCTCGGTTGGCGAGACTACGGTGGGGGTAGGGGCGGGAGGTGTAGCAGGAGTTGCGGACGTGATTGTGGCAGGTTCGGAACCGGCGCCGACCGAAACGCCAACTGCAGTACCACCGACGCCAACGCCAACGCCGGCTGAAACGTCGTCTGCGTGCGAGACGCCCGCTTCAGTTGCCCCGCCACCCTCCGCAACACCACCTGCGCCAAAAGCGACACCGGAATCGGCGGGATTCAAGTCGCCCGGGTCCGGAGGTGTGGTCACGATCATCGGGATGCTGGCGGTGGCTTATGCGGTCAAGCGGAGGGGGCGTGAGGTGACCCCGGTATGATGGGCAATTCGCGAGACTGGAGGTCACTTTCACTGCGCTCTTGGGGAATGGTTAAACCTATAGGCGCCACAATACTTCGAGTGCCAGCAGACGATGATCGGTCTGGAATTGTGGGAATTCGATGGAAACCATGGAATCACCCCTGAAGCAGAACAATCCCCAACCCGACACGCCAACAAGTGGGCTGGTCTATATATCGCTCAAAATAGTAATAACAAAATTTCATATCCGGAATTGATTGAATGGATCTACAGGAGGCTTTAAGATGGAAACGTTTAGCAGATTTGTGCTGTCAGAGGATGGAACTATAAGAACGATGAAAGTGCCCAAAGAACAGGCACTGAAAGAGATTGATGAAATTCTCGAAGAAGACAAAGAATTTCTCGAAATCATGGAGAAGATGTAAGCTTGTGAATGCTCCTCGCATACCCACAATACCAATAAACAAATCCAATAGAGGCGCGGTATGACCGACCAGATCGAAGAAGTAAAAGATAAGATCGTAAAAGTGCTTAAAAAGCACGGCGCAAAGAGAGGTGGATTATTCGGATCCATAGTGAGAGGTGAGATGAAAGAAGATAGTGACATCGACGTACTGGTAGAGATTGAAGAAGATATCAGCTTACTGGACTTTGTCGGGATCAAACTGGAGCTTGAAGAGGGGCTTGGTAGAAAAGTAGACCTGGTAGAATACTGCACAATCAAACCATCCATCATGGAGAGAATCCTCAAAGAGCAGGTGGTGATTCTGTGAAAAAGGATGTGCGGGTTTATGTTGACGACGTACTTGAATGCATCGATAAGGTGGAGGAATATACAGATGGAGTCCGTGAAGAAGAGTTCTATGAAAATACACAGATCCAGGATGCAGTTATAAGACGTCTTGAGATCGTAGGCGAGGCGATAAAGAATATACCAGTGGATTTCAGAGAACAGTATCCGGACATCCCGTGGAGAAAGATTGCTGGAATGCGGGATGTGCTTATACATGGATATGCTGGCGTGAATCTTTTGAGGGTGTGGCGGGTTGTAATAGATGATTTACCAGACCTAAAAGACAAATTTCAAGAGATGAAAGGAGAAGCATGGCTGAAATCATAATACCATCTTCAGATGACATAGTTGGGATCAAAACGGAAGGTGGCGGGATAGGTGCTTATTATGCCATCGCTTAATGGTTGTCATTCTGGTCGTCGTTTATTCGGACCCCACCCCGCCGGACGCACTCAACGAACACTTCTTCCCTTCCTGCTCCTACTACTTCTCTGCGCGACATCCCACGCAGCCGGGCAGACTGAATCGGTTCACGTGGTACTGTATGCTGAGGACGGATCAGTCCTGAACGAGACGACTGTAACATACCAATGGATAGAAGCGAATTTACCGATCCACGGAGACGGAATAACGCATTACTACCACCAGGGACCGGTCTTTGAGGGCGATAAATGGGACCAAAACGAGACAACAAACTTCAAGGACAAAGGTGCCGTGAAAGGAACCAATGTACGGGACCTCTGCGATCTGGTGGGCGGCGCCTCGCCGGGCGACGATGTCATGATCCATGCAGTAGACGGTTACCATGTGGAGTTCAATTATGCGAATGTCTATTCCCCGCCGCAAAGGCAAGGACCGATCGTTCTCTGCTGGTACGACGGCGAGACTGGATATCCACCCGACTATTTCGCGGGATTGCGCCTCGTCTTCTTTTCCGATGATAATGTCTTTGGGAACTGGGACATGCACGAATGCCTACCCCTGAAGAGCCAGCACTTCTTCGGAGACCTCAAACCATCGACGGGCGGGCTTTCGGTGAGATGGGTCGATGAGATTAAGATATATGCAGGCGGGTACACAGGCGAACAGGGGGGTCCGGCAAAGTCGATGCCCACGCAAACACCGGAATCAAGTCAGGTACCTGGTTTTGAAACCATGTCCGCAACCATCGGATTGCTGTCGGTCGCGTCCATCTTGAGGCATAGGCAGAGGCAGATGCGGAGGCGGCGATGAAACTCGCAATCCCAATTCTTATGCTATGCATCATTGCAATCGCTGCAACTGCATGTCTACACCCATCCGGAATCGAGGATGAGATGATCGAGTGCAACCTGACGTTGATCGGCGATTGCGAGCGGGTGCTCTCGTATGATGAGATCCGGGCGATTCCGTCCTGCGAGGGACATGGCGGGTTCTTCACGACCGTCGGCATCGTAAACGGACCGTTCGAATGCAAAGGAGTCTCCTTGGAATATCTGTGCGACCTTGTTGGTGGGATTAATGCAACCGACACTGTACGGATATGTGCGTCTGACGGCTACCTGATGGTCTTCACCCGCGATCAGGTCCGGGGTGATTTTGTCACCTACGACCCTGCGACGATGAGGGAAGTTCCGCACACCGAGCCTGAGGTGATGCTGATGTATGAGCAGGATGGTTCTCCGCTTTCCGCAGATGCGGGCGGACCGCTCAGAGTTGCCATCGTTTCAAATGACAAACTCTTAACAGAAGGGCATTACTGGGTTCAGTGGGTGGACACAATCGAGATTACGAAATGAAAGCGACACCGATAGTAGTTCTGGTATTAATCACCGCTGTGATTGTTGCAACCATATTCCTGCTGGATAATCCGGAGAAAACAGAACTGATGGTCGTCCATGCAGGAAGTCTGGTCATACCCTTCGCAGAGATGGAAAAACAATTCGAAAGCCAAAATCCTGGTGTTGATGTGCAGATGGAAGGACACGGAAGCATCCAGGCGGTAAGACAGGTGACAGATATCCGCCGGGCTGTGGATGTTCTCGTGGTTGCAGATGAAAACCTGATTCCCGACATGATGTATCCTGCTTATGCAGACTGGAACGTGCGGTTTGCGACAAACCGGATGGTGCTCGCATACACTAACAGGAGCAGATACGCGGGTGTGATCAACGGCTCGAACTGGTACGAGATTCTTGCTCGACCTGACGTTATGTTCGGATTCTCAAATCCCATGCTCGACGCATGTGGATACAGAACGCTGATGGTGGCGCAGCTTGCCGAATCATACTATGATAACCAGACGATCTTCCGGAACCTGATCGCATGCAACTTCGACCCCACAGTCTCTATTCTCAGAGATGGCGACACCACAACCGCGGTTGTGCCCGAGATACTTGAGCCGCAATCCGAAAAAGTTGTTATCAGGGGTGGAAGCGTGCAGCTCTTGGCGCTGCTCGAGCTTGGGGAGATTGACTATACTTTCGAATACCGGAGCGTTTCCGAGCAGCATGGACTGCGGTTTGTTGAGCTGCCCCCCGAAATTGACCTGAGTTCCCCGGATAACGAGGCGACGTACGAGAAGGTCGGCGTTGATCTTGGATTTCAGCGTTTCACGTCTGTTGGGACCAGACGAACCGGCAAACCAATCTTCTATGCGATAACAATCCCAAAGGACGCACCACATCCCGAACTTGCTCTGGAGTTTGTGGAGTTTGTGATAAGCGAAGAAGGGCAGGGGGTGCTTCAAGAGATGGGGCAGCCCACAGTCCCGCCGGTTGCGGACAATCCGGACAAGATGCCTGATGGGCTGAGAGGTGCGGCATCGACGGAAATCACCATGCCTTTAGATTACACCGAGAGCCACGCAGAGGGTTGAAGACTGACACCGAATGAACGAGATTGCTTTTGTGCATGGTGGT
>DAWR01000110.1 GCA_002506015.1 Candidatus Methanogasteraceae archaeon UBA261
GACCCACCGGGAATTGCTGAAGAAAGTACGCCACGCTGATACAGTGCCAACGCCAGTTCCTTACGCAACTCCCACTTCACTTCATCAGGGGGGAACCGGAGTGTCTCCACAACGTCCCCCGGTATCTCCAATGTAAGCTCCATTCTTTCACATCCTTCTCTTTGACTATCTTTTCATTTCACTGTTACGTTGCTTTTCGACTTTAAAATATTGGTAGTGTCTTAACACATAGTGGCAGAATTCGCCAATGTCTGTGTAGGATTGCGCCTTTGAAATAGAGCTCTTGTCTCTCATATCTCCTCCTTTCTCTCTGCCATATTCATGATTGTGACGGTGCCCGTGTGTTGACCGGTGTTTCGGACGCGCTGTCCGCTACCGCCCCATCAGCATCCGCTCGCACTGCTCCAGATCCCGGACCGTGTTCACATTCAGCGCAACCTCGATATCAGAGAGAATCAAATTATAATCAGGCTGCTCCTCTGCAATCAAGCTCCCATCGAGAATATTGACACCGCACGGAACGATCAATGCACCATTGCGATTGAAGACAGCAGTCGGGCGCTGCCCGAGTTCTGCGCAGATGGAAAGAGGGGTGTGAACGGATAGCGCGGGTTCATCTCGCTTTTCATAAACCGAAACAATCATATCGATCATATCAGGCGGAATCAGCGGGAGATCTGACATTATGACGAGTACCGGCTCCTTAATCTCCGCAGCAATTATCCCGTGAACCATGTCGCCGACATAACCGAGCCCGGGCGCGGGAATGACCTCAATATCCCCGTTCTTCTCAAGGTACTTCTGGGTCTCAGGAACGCTTGGCGACGTCACAGCAAAGATCTTGTCGATTGCACTGCTCTTGTTGAGTGTATCAATTATGTATGTGATGAGCGGTCTGCCACAGAGTTCGACCATCGGCTTCTCGCCGCTCCAACCATCCGTAAAGAATCTGCTCCCGACCCCACCAGCCATCACCACCGCATGCATGCCACAATCATCTCCTGCCCGCTCTGCCACATCCACCCTCTTTTACCGAACATGCTCAATACCTATCGTATGAACCACAAGATTACACAGATTCCACAAGATTTCTGTGTTAATCTTGTGTAATCTCGTGGTTTTATATGCAAATATCCACACAATATTGAGTAATTTATCACGTTCTATCCTCTCTTGCGAGCGTTTATGAGATCAACATGATACTTCACCATGCAACTGTGCTCGACCTGGGATGTGACCACGTACGCCTCTTCCAGTAGTATCCCAACAGCGATTGTTCCGTGTCCGCGGATGATTGCGCCCTTGTGCTCACGCAGAGCAGAGGCAGCGTTCTCTGCGAGGTCCGATGTGCCGATCCCACCATCGACGATCGGGATCTTGTGCAGGAAGTAGATTCCCTCGCTGTCGACCGGTACGACCGCAGAATCCTCGAGCAGGGACTCGATTACCGAATAAGGGCAGTGTGCATGTATGATTGCGAGTGCTGAGGTGTTCTTGTACACGGCACGGTGCACGATCGTCTCGGATGATGCGATCATGTCCATGCTTGAGGTTCCGTCGATTGCGACCTCGACCACTGAATCCTCGTTGATCTCGTCGAGCGCTGATCCGCTCCGGGTGATTAACATGCACTCGCCGGTGCGGACGCTGATGTTTCCGAAATGCGACTCAACAAGACCGTATTTTACAAGTTTCTCTCCGAATCGTGCAATTTCTCGCCACATAGTCTCACGGTTTTGACGCGATACGTCCTGATGTTCTGTTCATGTATATGCTCAATAACGTGTTGTAGGAACCACAAGACCACACAGATTTCCACAAGATGTCTGTGTTGATCTTGTGTAATCTCATGGTTTTATATATGGATATCCGCGCAATATTGTGTAAGTATCTGTTCATTCGATTCACCCGGTTCATAATGCCAATTTTGTCCATTTCAGTCCCATTCAATATCTATCTTCCTTGATTTGCCCTTTCTTTTGATCTCGTCTCTTATGAAGGCGTGTGCAGCGAGCAGTAGCTCCTTCTCGGCGTTGTGAAGGTGCTGGGCAGCCTCTGATTCATGTATCCTGAGAATGAGCTGGTATATCGGGCAGATCTCGCATGGTTCCTTGTTTTCTTCACTCATCGCAATCCCCGAAACTGATTTTTAACGTATCCCCGGCATATTTCGCTTCCTTTGGCTTCTTTCCGATCAGGCTGGTTGGCAGCAGTATGGTTCGCTTCCTGTTCCCGACGGTTATGGTCAGTTCGTCGCCCAGGTGATGGAGATCTGCATTCCCCTTGGCAACAAACGGTAGATGGATGCTCAGGACATACGCTCCACCCTCTATTGCAACGGTTATCGGGATTTTGTCATAGAAGATCTCTGTTGGGTCGCGCTGGTACAGGTTTCCTGCCATCGATTCCAGCATCTCCATCCCGACCAGTTCCTGATCAAAGAGCTTCACTGTTGTGATCGGTATCGGCGAGAACGACTCCTCAATTGTCTTGAGGTGTGCGGACTGAATCTCCTTCCACCGACGGAGATACGGGTCTCTGACCTCATCCGGGAGGACTTTGTTGACGATCACAGAATCGACCGATATCCCGAAGAGGCATAGGTAGGTGAAGGCTCGGTGCGTCTCCTTTATCACCATCTTTTCGGGATTCATGACGAGCCTGACCGATGTCTGTGTGTTGTCGGTCAATATTCGGCTGAACTCATCGATATTCTTGTAGAAAAGCTCTGCCGAGTCGAATACTTCCTCCGTGGGGAGCGGCATGGAGAGAATATGCTTTGCAACCGGTCTCAGGGTCCTGACCGCCTTACGTTCGATTCCGAAGAGATGCTGCATGTACCATCTTGCGATGTCAGGAAAACTGAGCAGCCTGAGTGTTGCGCCTGTTGGTGCGCAGTCCACGACCACTGTGTCAAATTTTTCTTCGTCCTGAAGCTGCTTTATCTTGATCAGGCTGAATAACTCCTCCATTCCTGGAAAGACGGAGAGTTCTTCCGCAACAACGGAATCAAGACCTTGCGAACGGAGAAAGAGAGTCACATAGTCCCGAATCTTGCCCCAGTTGTCCTGAATCTCGTGCTGGACATCCATCTCGTAGCCCCACAGGTTCTCGTCGATCTTTTCAGGATCGCTCCCGAGTTCGATGTCAAAAGAGTCAGAGAGGCTGTGCGCAGCATCGGTTGACATGACAATCGTCCTGTGCCCGAGTCTGGATGAGAGGAGCGCGGTTGCTGCCGAGACGCTGGTCTTCCCGACGCCACCTTTCCCTGTGAATAGCAGTACTCTCATCTCAAATCAACCTCAGCTGCATCATCTGCATCATCTGCGCCACCTGCAAAGAATCTCATAACCTCGTTCTCATGCATTGATCGTATGTACACAACGGTGCCCTGCAGCACCCTGAACTCAAAGGAGCCTTCACGCAGCACGTCCTTCGAGCGCATCAAGACCAGCCAGTTGGTCTTTGAGATACTTTCCAGTGACTCATAATATTGTTTCGCATTAAACCCATCCCTGACCAGTTCCCCATAGCTCTGCCCGGACGCCTTCAGAAGTTTCAGATAGAACCTCACATTCTCGCGCACGCCTGCCTCAGCTACGCTTCGCATCTCGCTGTCGTACAACCCGTCAAAATCGTTTCGGGACAGGAAGAGAAGCATCGTCCTCACGACTATTCTTGCGGAATCGCTGATCTCCTGTCCGTAATCCGAAATATCGTTTTTTCTGCGCGCAATACTCTCTGCCACCCCCAGAATATCGGTCTGCCCACTTATGGTCTCTTCCACAACCCTTGAGAGGTATGTACTCTTGTACCCCTCCTTAAGCCTCCTCGGGACGATCGCCAGAAATAATCCCTCCTCGCTCCTTGTGATGTCCCGGACCGCTTTTACAATCTCTTCTGTGGCTCTGATGTTGTACTCATTGATGATACTCCGTTTATCCACTATTTCATCAGCCACTTCGCAACACCGCCTGCCCAATCATCATTGCACCAGCGCTCCTGTTCCGCAGAATTTCACAGACCGTGCCATGGATGTTGATACGCCTGCGTCACTGTAAGAATTTCGGTTGCTTGATCATGCATGATTCAGGACATCCTTTATCCTATTCCGCAACCAAAAATAGAGCATGACCCCGACCCCGACCCGAAAGAGACTCCAGCTCGCGCTCGATCTGCTTGAGACCGACCGCGCGATTCAAATTGCAAAAGAGACGTCCGAATACATCGACGTAATCGAGGTTGGAACCCCGCTCATCAAGAGCGAGGGCATGGCTGCGGTGCGTGCGATCAAAAAAGCATTCCCAAACCACGCGATCGTCGCTGACATGAAGACGATGGACACCGGAGCAATCGAGGTCGAGATGGCTGCAAAATCCGGCGCAGAGATCGTTGCGATCATGGGGGGCGCCGATGACTCAACGATTGAGGATGCGGTCAGATCCGCAAGAAAGTACGGTGTGGCGATGATGGCTGATCTTCTGTCTGTGTGTGACCCGGTCACTCGCGCAAAGGAGCTCGAAGAACTCGGAATCGATTGTGTCTGCGTACATGTCGGGATCGATCAGCAGATGAAGGGCGTGGATGCGCTGGATATCCTCAAGAATGTCGTGGATGCTGTGAATATCGAGGTTGCGGTTGCCGGTGGGCTCGATTCGGAGACCGCGGCGCAGGCAGAATCCATCGGTGCCACTACAATCATCGTCGGAGGCGCAATCACGCGTTCCAGCGATTCAGCTTCTGCGGCTGCCAAGGTCCGCGATGCGATCGATCAGGGACCCGCGTCATCTGAACCGGCAAGGGAGCAGTCAACAGACGAAAGAACGCTTGAACTGCTCAGACAGGTGTCCACACCAAACATCTCGGATGCGATGCATCGCAAGGGCGCGATGAGCGGGATGATGTCGATATGCCCTGGTCTGAAGATCGCGGGCAGGGCGATCACGGTTCATACACTTCCAGGAGACTGGGCAAATCCTATTGAGGTGATCGACCTGGCTTGCGAGGGGGATGTGATCGTGATTGACAACGGACGCGCAGATATTGCGCCATGGGGGGGACTTGCAACTCTCAGTTGCATGAACCGGAAAGTAGAGGGCGTTGTGATTGATGGCGCGGTAAGGGACGTGGACGAGATCAGGGAATTCAATTACCCGGTCTTTGCACGTGCGATTGTGCCGAATGCGGGCGAGCCAAAGGGATACGGAGAGATCAATGTGGAGATCAATTGTGGGGGGCAGATTGTCAGGACCGGCGACTATGTTGTTGGCGATGACAGTGGCGTCGTTGTGATTCCTAAGGAGCGGGCTTACGAGATTGCGAGGCGCGCAAAAGAGGTCTACAAGACAGAACTTCGGATAAGATCGGAGATTGCACGGGGGAAATCGCTCTCAGAAGTTCTGGAGCTTGCGAAGTGGGAGAAGAGATAGGTGTGGAGATGTTGCAGAACGTAGGTATTATACAGTATCAACCCCTATAATCAATCGGGTGACCTGGAAATGTCCACGGCAACGATCGTAACTGAACTTCCTGTGGAGACTCTGAAAGAGATTGAATACGGGTCAGAAAGAGACGGGACTAAGAAGTCTATCTTCCTGACCGGATTGATAGACGAGGGATTGCACGAGTGGAAGATGCATAAAGCACTCAGTATGTATAACGATCATCGGGTAACATTGTGGGAGGCAGCCGAGATTGCGGGGGTTTCCTTGTCGGAAATGCTGGCAGAGTTGCCGAAACAAAAAATAATCGTATCCCCTCCAAATCGGGGGGGTAAGACGTATGCGGGCTT
>DAWR01000038.1 GCA_002506015.1 Candidatus Methanogasteraceae archaeon UBA261
CAGGGTATCTAATCAGAAATGCCACCATGGATGCACTCTCGCTCTGAGAGTGCCTGAAATACCGTATTTTTTCTGTTCAAGAACGATCACATCGGGGTTCGCCACACCAAACTTCCTGGCGAGTTCCGTGATCACTTAATTCCGGGATTTTCCTTCACCCTCAAGCCGCCCTATCCACTGATATGACGCAAAGAGCGACGAGGGTCCGATCTCTGGCGGAGTTGTCGATTCCATGAATCTGTTCAAGTGANNCGTTCCTCAGCGGTTATTTTTCTTGCCATGACGCATAGAATCGCAATCGGGAGACCAATCAACATACATGAGTAGTTACATTATAAAAAAGGCTCCGGACAGCTTCCGGGACTGTCACACCATCCAGGGGTACATGAGATTCCATGAATCTGTTCAAGTGAGTTGTAGGTAAAACCTGTGCAATCAGTGTTCATCTGTGGCTAAAAGCTTTTATTAGCCATAGATTTCACAGATGAACACAGATTAAATGTTATTTGTTAAAGAACAAGATTTATTCAAGAGATTTCGTGATTTTTTTGCCGCAGCCAAACACATACGCTGAAACCAGATCGGTAATCCACCGACACCTGTAGACACCATCTCGGAGAAACACCATCCCAAAACACGGCAGTTTCATCAATTGAGCGATCCCGACTCATGGATGCACCCGAATGGGACGTTCGCATCGCCTGCACGCTTCACGGACAACGATCACCGACACCCCGCGCACGCCAAACTTCTCCGTTATCAGTTGCTTGATTGCATGCCCCCCGGCAATCTCACCGATCGTCACAACATCGCTGCAACATGCGCGGAGGATCCTGCCGGGATCAAGTACCTCCTGCCCCCCAGTCATCGCTGAGACCATGTTCTGCAGAACAATTACCAGAATGTCCCGTCCCTTTGATTCCGCATCGATTAGCGACTGCAATCCTGAATGCACAAGTCCATAGTCACCTATAACCGCGATACCTTTTCCTGGCAACCCTGTTGCAATCCCGATCGCACCGCCGAGTGAATAAGCGAGATCCACGACCCCCTGTGGGTGCGGTTCGTATCGAGCAGCCCATATCTCCGGCGATCAGCGCACCAGTCTCCTTTTTGACACTCCGTATCGCATCGTATACCGGCACAAATGGGCAGTCATCGCAGATGCTGCGCGTGAACCCGCGACTTTCGAGAGTCTCAGGAGTTGTGTCCCGCGCAATCTTGTCTTTACCGATATTTTCGATCGCAACGAGGATATCCGCATCAACGATACCGCCATACGGGAGATGTCCCGACTGCCTACCAAGAACCTTGCAGGACTGCGGCTGCAACTGCCGTTCAATCACAGGAGCAGTCTCCTCGATCACGAGAACTCGCCGATCACCGATAAAATCCCCAATCAACATTAGTGGCAGCGGACTTACAAACGATAGTGAAAGATGCGGGACATGTTCCGTCTGGCGCAGGATCGATTCGACGATTCCTGACGCGTAGCCCGACGAGATGATGCATGACGCTCCATCTCTGCCCCCGTTCATCCCTTCAGCGCATACATTCAGATGCGAGGTTTCGGACAGATTCTGCATCAGGGGATACGTATCCCTGTGAAACAACTGGTACATGCCACGTGTAGAGTATTCCCAGATCGATCTGTCGAATAAATGCGATTCAGACATGTCTCGCGCAGGATCTTCCATGGATCCACATACACACCCCGATTGGAGCAGCGGGTCGGTTATCCTGACGATCACAGGCGTGCACACAGCCTCACTGCTGCGGTACGCCTCAAAAATCGTGTCATAGAGGTTTCCCTGGTTTGGGTCGAGCACCGGAACCTCTGCAAGCAAGCCCCAGTACCGCGAGTCCTGCTCGTTCTGGGATGCGACGGCGCGGGGGTCGTCTCCTGCGATCACAACGACGCCCGCGCCGGTGGTGTGCGTGCTTGCTGTTATGAGCGGGTCTGCGAGAATGTTCATCCCAACATGCTTCACGATCACCATCGACCGGCTGCCGGATGCGGACACCCCAAGCGCGATCTCCATTGCGACTTTCTCGTTGATGCACCACTCAGCATCCGCCTCTGATATCAGATGCTCTGCAAGTTCGGTGATCGGATAGCCAGGCACGCAGGTGATGCGTTTGATCCCGCATTCACGGATCGCGGACGCGACTGCATCGAGGCACCGGGTTGTCGTGGTCATATCAGATCAACCCCCTCTCCTTCATGCTTGTGTGGCTATCTTTCGACACAATGATGTGATCATGGATTTTAATCCCCAAAATCTCTCCTGCCTCAACCAACCGCTTTGTTACCGCGATATCCTCGTGGCTGGGATCAGTATTTCCCGAAGGGTGATTGTGAACCAGAATGATCGATGCGGCGCGCTCTGCGATGGCGTCTGAAAATATCTCCCGCGGATGCACCTGATTCGCGTTCAAAAGCCCCACCGTGACCACCCGTTTTTCAATGACCTCGTTTGCACCGTTTAAAGAGATGCAAACAAAATGTTCCTGATTTTTATCGCGGATCTCCATCACAAAAGGCAGGACATCTGCGGGAAATGTGATCTTGACGTCGTTCTTCCCGGAGTACCGGCGGGCAAGCTCAAAACCGGCGAGAATCTGAGATGCCTTCACCACCCCGATGCCCGCTATCTTAACAAGTTCTTCAAACCCGACTCGGTCCAGATCATCCTTAAATCGTCTATCGACCTCTGACGCAACCTGAAGGACATCCTTCCCTCTAACACCCCTCCCGATCAGGACCGCGAGTAGCTCAACATTGGAAAGCGTTGAGACGTCTCTTCGTATCAATTTCTCCCGCGGTTTGTCTATGTCCGGGATGTCGGTGATCTTTCTCATCATATTGCTCAATTGAAATCTGACAGGGTTTTTGATCTTCTTTTCTGTGGCTTCTTCTTCTTTTTCAGTTCTGTTCTCTCTTTTCTGATCCGTTCCAGCAGAACGGACACTGGCTCATCATCAGGGTCCTGCGGCACAAGCTCGCCACGAAACGCTTTTGCGAGGATGGACTGGGTGAGGCGGTCTGCGTACGAGGTTGCAGCGGCGACGCGTTCTTCGACTTCGTTGATGCGGCGGAAGAGGGTTTCGATTCGGTTTACGATGGCGTGTTGTTCGGGAAGGGGTGGGAGGGGGATTGGAAGGTTTTTTAGAATTTTTCCATTTATCCCCGGTCTCGTCACTCCTTGAATTTCTCCGAACAATTTTTTAATTACAATTGGGCAACCACGAAGGCAATTCATCACAAAATAGGGATTTGTAAGTTCACCATCTGGTGTAATTCTGTATACATGTTTCGTCACTATTGCCGTCTCAATATCCTCTGGAACGACACAACATCTACCAACCGTTGACATAACTGTTATTAGTACATCATAGGGTCGTGCAGTATATTTCTTTAATTCTTCGTATTTTTCTAATGAAATTCTGTGTTCTTTGCCCAAAGAGAATTTTCCATTAGATACATTATCTATACCTATAGCTAGAACTCCGGTATCTTGAAACTCCGAGTGCAATAGATTGCTTCCGAATGGACCACTTTGAATTGATCTCTCATTGGGACTTGCTATAGTTTGAACAGTTGCCCACGCCCACCTCCTCGGCAGTTCTGGCAGCCCCTCAGCCCCCACCTCTTGCGGTTCCATATTCTTCGGCTTCTTCGGTTTCCTCCTGCCCTCTTCTTTCGCTTTCTGGCATTCATCCGTGTACCTTCGTATCCGCTCTTCCCGAATCCTTTTCAGAAGCTCCGAAGCCGGCTCAACATCGGGGTGCTCTCTGCGCCAGTCCTCTGTCAGCCGCCCCGAGCAGGCTGTGGCAAGCACGCTCTGCCGGAAACGCTTGATGATCGGCGGAACCGCTGCCAAATGGTCTTTCGCGGCATTCACCTGCGCCAGAAGGGCTTCGAGCTTGGCTGCGATGCGGTGCTGTTCGGCAAGGGGCGGGAGGGGAAACAAGACCTGACCCAATCTTTCGAAACTGATTCTTGGATGTTGTACCCCCGTCATATTTTGATTCGCAAAACTTACTACATGTTGCGTGGATAAAAATCGCATAATATATTTATTTTCTAAAAAATCGCTCCGGCGAAAAACTATAAGATCGGTTGAACAAATACCATTAAAATCTATAATTATAGTTTTATTAAGGTATGGTCGAAGTTTTCCATAAAGAACATCTCCTTTATAAAAACAATTTTTTGTACTTTTTACATCCGTCCCTTTTCCTATACCCACAATTCGGCTAGTGTTGCTCCCGATATGTTCTAATCCAATATATTTTTCAGTTTCGTTGAAAGGTGGTTGCATTTTTTCTTTAGAGGGTTCTATGATATCACTTAATTTCGTCCAAATCCACCCCTCCGGCAACTCATACGCCCCCGCAATTTCCTCTTCAGGGAACGGTTCAGCCATCGGTACCTCCCCTTATTATGTGCATACACAGAACTACATCACTTACTACATCACTTACTACATCACTTACTACATCACATCTGCTCTCTGACTTAGTCAGTGACTTAGTCACCTCCCCCAACAATTCCCAAAACACTCCTTGGAGGATATCCTGCCGGGTCATCGATGATCCCCTTTCTTCTTCAAAGATGCAAGAAACTTCTCTCCGTTCCGGGTCAGGACATATTTACCTGTCTTTGGAGCTCCCTCAAATAATATCAGTTCTCTCTCCACAAGATTAGCAAGGTGCCTCTGAGCACTGGCATAAGAAAGTTGCAACAATCGCTCCACATCTGGACGGCGAACTATTTCACCGTTCTCGATCAACTCTACTATGCGAAGATCTGTATCGCTTACTGTGCTGCCTGTTGCCACGATTTCCAGATCACCCTTCTCAGACCTCTTGAATGTAATTCTGAAAAACCCGTTCCAGTTAAACTCAGGCTCTGAAAGACCCGCGGTCTTCATCTCGTACATCATCCTGCCTATTCCGCTCCCTATTCGCTCTACAAGATCCGCACGGTGGAATAGCCCCTGGAGAAATGGGTTTCTGGAGATGGATGTCAAGCCAAACTCCTCGGGGAGGATCCCTTTAACGAGACCGCCCGGGTTGAGTATGTGAACCCGGTCGTCATAGAACTCAACCATGGTAACAGCGCCCTTCTCGAAGTAATCCCTGTGAATGACTGAATTGAGTAACGCCTCCCTCAAAGCATCATAAGGTAGTTCTGGTATCTCATCTCGCTGCAATTTTCCACCACTGATCTCATATCGAAGCGGAATGTATGTTTTCAGCCATTTCATGGCGTTGTCCACGTTCGTGATGATATCGTCGCTAAAATCCTTGCGGTCGATTATATGGGTCTTGGTCTTCCCTCTGAAACGAACGCAGGTGATCACGGCGTGAAAATAGAATCGTGTAGGTTCTCTGGCAAAGAGGAGTACACCAGCGTTTTTCATAAGCAATCGTCCAGCTTGTCGTTGTGCTACACCAAGGTTTGTGAGAATCTGCTCGAGGGGAAGATTTGGGGTGATGTTACATTGCTGCAGGTATCTCTGGAATCTCTCCTCTGAAAAGTCGTCAGGATACTTAAAATCCATGCAGAACTGCTCATCGAACCGGATCTTCCCTTCGTGGTTAAAGTAATCGATGATCTCGTCCCGCCTCATTTTCTGGCTGCTTGGACCCGTGCGGATGAAGAAACCGTCCTTGCAGGAGTATGGTTTGTCGGTTCCCTCGCGAACCGCTATGATAAGGACATTTGCCCGCCCTTCAAGGAGGATGCTTACCGGCGGGTCGCATTTGTGTGCAATGTCCTGAACCTGAGATCTGAGTCTGTTTGTGACGTTGACCCCTTTTACCATACCATTATCAGATACACCGAGAAATATCCGTCCACCCGATGAATTGGCAAAAGCAACCATCTCCTTCGCAAGCGAATCAGACATCGACTCCTTAAACTCAATCAGGTAGCCCTCACCCTCATCGAGGATTAAATCCATCTCGTCCATCAGGCAACCTCTGATCCGTTGTTCTCTTCACCAAGATACATTACTACTTCCTGAAGACCGCTTATCGCGGCTTCAAGGTGGTTGATCGCCTCTCCTGCCAGTTCATCCGGTTCAGGCAGGTTATCAGCATCTTCAAGCGTTTCGTCCTTCAGCCAGAAGATATCGAGGTTGTAATCTCTCTTCTTGATCTCCTCAATAGTGCATTTCTTGAAACGCTCCGTCCTCCCTGCCATCTCCTCTCTCTTTTCCAGTGCGGAAACTGTCACCACGTTCGGATCAGTGCCATAACACTCCTCAAACTCTCTGAAATGCTTGGGAGTGAGTGGTCTCTCCTTCTTTGTTATGCCCGGTATATTTGTCCGGCAGTCATAAATCCAGACATTCTTTGTCTTGACCCCTTTCCTTACGAATATGACGTTTGCTTTAACACCGGGCGAGTACGGTGTGAACGTCCCCCGTGGCAGTCGCAGGATCGTGTGCAGGTCGCAGTCTTCAGTGAGTATCTTGAAAACTTCGCCAGCCTGATCACTGAAGAGGCAATTATCCGGAAGAACGATTGCCGCGCTCCCACCGGGCTTTAGTATCGTTATCACATGCTGAACAAAGTTCAATTGCTTATTTGACGTTGATATTGTGAAATCATCCCTCACCGGTGCCTGATTGGCTCCTTTCGTCCCGAAAGGTGGATTTGTCAGCACCAGATCATAGCGATTGCCATGGTCGGGTTCATAGATCGAATCGCCGAGATGGATGTTCGCCTCCAGACCATGCAGATACAGATTCATCAGGCATAAGCGGCGAGGGCGTGGAACCAGTTCGGTTCCGTAGTATGTGCGATTCCGGATCCTCTTCGCATCTTCGCGCCTTAGCGCTCCCTTCGTCTCTTCCATGAGCCATTCATACGAACACATCAAGAATCCACCAGTGCCGGCAGCAGGGTCGCAGATTGTAAATTCCTTGTGTGTCTTCGGGTCTGGTTTCATACATCTGACAATGGACTCTATCAGAATCCGCGGCGTGAAATATTGACCTGCACCCTTCTTCCCTTCACTCGCCGCTTTCTCAAGTAGCCCTTCATAAGCCGCCGCCTTCACGTCCACATTGAGACTCGTCCACTCGATCTCATCAATGAGGTTGATCAACCGTTTGAGATTAACCGGATTTGTGAACCTGGAGATTGCACGGCTAAAGATATCCCCTAATAATCCACTTTCTTTTCCCAATCGTCTTAGAAGGTCTTCATAATATTCAGTAAGATCTGTGCCCAACTTTTCCTTTAGCGTCTTCCAATCAAAGCCTTCCGGAAGTTCAAGTCCCCGCTCATCCACCATCTTTAAGAACAGGAGGTATGTTATCTGTTCTATATAATCGCCATAGTCAATCCCGTCGTGTCGCAATACATGGCAGAATCCCCAGAGTTTCTGTACTACATCGGTCATGTTGCCGCCGTTGCTACCGCTGTATTAACTTCATGCAGAAATGATTCAAGATTACTGTCAAAGACCCGATCCGCAGTTACCCAACCTCCACCTCTCTGAAAGATCGGGAGCGAGTCAAAATCCGCTTTATCGATGCTGAGATTCTCTATGAGATGCATTCTTATCCTTTCCAGCCATTTCATCTGATCCTCCGTAAACGTCTTTCCTGCTGTTAATATCTCGAAAGCTCCATTGACCCTCTCTTCAGCATTTAGAAGAAGCTCATTCTCATTTGCTGCATGTTTTATCATAGAGATTATGTCTGCCAGTTCTTTGTTGTATTCCATTTTATGAGCCTTCTGAAGAGTCTCTTCTGAAAAATATTCTGGAGTTGCTGCCAGTTCTCTCCTTAATTCTGATAGTGCTTCAGTATTCCAGTCTGCAGGTCTTTGTAGAAGTATTTCAATCGCTTCGACTTGCTCAGGATTTTCCTTGACGTATTTGGAGAATGCAACCAGATAATCCTCCGGCTTCCAAAAATCTCCGCCAGGTCTCCTGAGCGTCCAGCTGGAAGACACTTTGTCCGGTCCATACGTTACAATAAATCCTCTCTTTGGTCTTGGATAGTCAACCAACAGGTTCTGGAACTCAGGATTTCTAAGAATCTTCATGACATTAACAAAATCGTCTTCGATTCGTTCAGGCAAATCCTGGGCAAAACTCCTCATATCCCCATCCGGGATGAACCTGGCAAATTCATCCCGGGCATCACCGCTCATCCCCTTATCTATCCTCTGCAGACGCTTCACAAGACTTTTTACGTTGTATTTTCTATCCCGGTTCTGATAGATATCCTCTATAATTTCCGCATAAGTTCTTGTAGATTTTGCAGGAGGTTCCGGATCAAAAACAGTAGCGTTTTTAAAATAATTGAAAAGTCCCCCATCAAAGCAATCAAAAACTGTGAAATGCGTCTTATTGATCTCCTCACACCTTCTTGTGCCTCTTCCCAACATCTGTTCCCAGAGTATTCGTGACTTTACCGGGCGGAGAAAGACTATGAATTCGAGTGCGGGAATATCCACTCCGGTTGTTAGCATATCCCTTGTGACCACGACACCTGGATTTGGTCGGTTTCGAAACTCTCTGATCCTCTGTAGCGGTCTATCGACGCTGCCGGTGATCTTCTGGACAAATACATCCCCCCTCCCGAAAACATCCCTACAAATATTCACAAGCGCATCACAATGTGATGTATGCTGCAGGTCGTTGGCGGCAAAGATCAGTGTCTTTGGAAAACGTTTGTATTTTTCCTCGTGTGAAAGTGCGTATTTTGCGATCTCTTCGACGATCTTTTTATTGCTGTCAGGTGAGGTGATCTTCTGTTCGATTTCAGAACTATTAAATTCTCTTTCGTCCTCCAGAGCGTCCAGTGACTTCAGACCGGTCTCTGTGTCGATTAAACCAACCGTCTCCCCTTCTTTCAAAAACACCCCGTTTATCCTCACATCGGATTTGATGCGGACAGCATCCCAATCAACCAGCCAACCCTCTCTTACTGCCCTCTCATATTCGTACCTGAAAACTATCTCCTTAAAATAAGCGGTGGTATGAGTTGCCGGTGTGGCTGTGAGACCAATTTTTACAGCATCGAAATGGTCAAGAACTTCGAGCCATTTACTGGTTTCACGTGTCGTATACCCGCGATGACATTCATCAGCGATAATCACGTCAAAGGCATGAATAGGAATGTCAAGTCTGATTGCATCGCTTTCATCGTCCGAATCCTGATCCGGGGATTCGAAAGAATTCTGCCAACCAAACAGATTCGCTCGCATCCTCTGGATCGTGCACACGTATACAAAAGCATGCCCCGTCCCGGGATCGGTTAAATACTTATTTGGCATGGTTTGCGGATCGAACGTGTCTCCTTCATCGAAATATCCCTTTTGAAACGCCTGGGAGTATACTTCGAAAGTCTCTTTGAACTTTAAACCTCGTTCAGTCTCGAATGTAGCAAAAGCGTTCACCGCCTGGGCTGCAAGAGCCCTTCTATCAACTAAAAACAGGATACGTTTCGCAAAACCGGACTTCATGAGTCTGTGAATCTGGGAAACGATTGTATATGTCTTGCCGGTTCCCGTAGCCATCGCAAGCAGCATTCTACGTTTGCCATCTGATATAGCAGTCTCAGTTGCATCATTTGCTTCGATCTGGTAAGGGCGCAAACCCTGATGCGTGTTAGGATTATCTTTAAACCAGTTGTAACATGTGTAAGAGTCCCTCTCAAACATTTCTCTCAAAGCGCCCGGTGTATGAAACCCGGATAGTGTTCTCGAGCGGCTGTCCGATTTTCTTAAATCCTGAAACCAGAAGATCACACCGTTTGTAGAGTAGATAAACGGTACCTGGGAACCCTCAAAATCATACGGAGAACTCGCAACCCCCATAGAATATCGTTGAGACTGACCCAGAACACTTTGGGGGGGTATACCCAATCTTTTCGCTTCGACAAGAGCGATTATCTGACCGTTATCCACAAGAGCATAGTCAACGGGACCGGTCAAGGTAGGATATTCCTCAATGGCATTGGATCGATAAGAACTCAAGGGTTTCAACTTATCATATTTTGTGATCTCCCATCCCGCGGCTTTGAGTTTACGATCAACGCGTTTCTTCCGGGTTTCTTGTTCTGTTTCATGTGGCATGTGAGTTATATCATAATATGAAACTGATTCATTTAATTCTTTCCTGTCCTCTGTGGTAGCCTGATACTTCCGAAACATGGCGCAGGTTTCGAACGCGGTTCCCCCTACAACCCGCCTTTCCCACACTTGATCGCTAATTTTTGACTGCACTGTAGCAGAAAATCAGTTGCAGTAGGCTGCTTCTCCCACACCTACGCCCCATATCGTTAGATATATCTCACCACTTTTACGACCAACTTTTATATTATAATTTTCATTAAGATAAATTCTACCCCTACTGTTTCTTAACTACAAACCTTAAATAGTTTACGACCCATCTGCGAGTATGGCGTTCAATTGGTACCTCAAGCA
>DAWR01000117.1 GCA_002506015.1 Candidatus Methanogasteraceae archaeon UBA261
TATGTGTGGGTTCTGGGCATTTTTCGACTCGACCAGAAAAAATTAAAAAGTGTCATATGACCAAACTGCTGCCCGATACAGAAAGGGTTATGAGATGCGCAAGCGTGTATGAAGGGAAACTTTCTCGTACCGTTCTGAGACGAGAAGAGGCGGGTAACCGCCTCGTCCTTAGTCGGCGGTTTTTTCACCTCCTGCACATATACTATGTTCCAAACCGATCCGAAGTATTACGGTAAACTATTTGTTTGAAAGCCCCAAATTAAGCTATCAGGTAAAGTTAAGGCATCAGTAGGCATCAACATGGCAACACAGATCGATCCGTGGACATCCGCTGGAATTGAGGACTATTCCAAGCTTTTTGAGGAGTTTGGAATACAATCATTCGAGGATCTACTCCCATACACCCCAGACCCCTGCCCCTACATGCGAAGGAGGATCATCTTTGGGCACAGGGGTTATGGGCCCGTACTGGACGCAATCGTCAACAAGAAGCCGTTTTCAGTAATGAGCGGGTTCATGCCGTCAGGCAAGATCCATCTCGGAAACAAGATGGTTATGGAGGAGATCATCTGGCATCAGCGCATGGGCGGCGACGCGTTCGTCGGAATCGCTGATATGGAGGCGCATTCGGTCCGCGGGACGTCGTGGCAGGACTGTCACCGGGTCGGAATCGATGAGTATATTCTCAGCCTGATCGCACTCGGGTTTGAGCCGGATGGACACATCTACTTCCAGTCGGAGTGCTCTCCTGTGCGCGATCTTGCGTTTGAGCTGGGCATGAAGACAAACATCTCCGAACTGAGCGCAATCTACGGGTTCAGCGGGGAGACCAGCATCGCACACCTAGAAAGCGCGCTTGTGCAGAGCGCTGACATCCTTCAGCCGCAGATTGCGGAGTACCACGGTCCAAAGCCAGTCGTAATCCCGGTCGGCGCAGATCAGGACCCGCACATCCGTCTCGTGCGCGGGCTTGCGAGCAAGATGCGGATGTTTAAGTGTGAGGTCAGGACAAGCACGAGTACGGAGCAGCACTTGAGCACGCACAGGACCGACGATACGCACACCTCTCATTACGAGGTCTATGAGCGCACAGGACAGTACATCAGCGTACGCGGCAAATCCGCGCCACCAGCGGCACTCTCTGCGATAGCCGCAACCATCGCCGGCATGGGTTATGATGTGAAGCAGTACGAGGAGCACGTCGATGTTGCAGCTGATGCAAGCGTGTTTGATGCGATCGAGTCTATTGTGCGCGCAATCGAGATCGAATTCGGAGGCTACGGCTTTGTGCCGCCGGCAGCGACATATCACCGGTTCATGAGTGGGATTACTGGCGGAAAGATGTCGAGCAGCGTCCCTGACAGCATCATCGCGCTGACCGAAAAACCGGAGGAGGCTGTAACCAAGGTGAAAAAGGCGAAGACCGGCGGCAGGATGACGCTTGAGGAGCAGAAGAAGCTCGGCGGCGATCCGGATCACTGTGCGGTCTATGAATTATTCCTGTTTCACCTGATACCTGATGACCTGGAGGTTACGGAGATCTACAACGAGTGCAAGAACGGAACTCTGATATGCGGGGCGTGCAAGGCTAATGCCGCAGTGCTGATGGCTGATTTTTTGCGTGAGCATCAGGAGTTGCGAGAGATTGCAAGGGATCGGCTGGATGAGTACGGGCTCGCCGGCAAATGACCTGATGGAGCTTGCTGGTTCGTGAACGAAGTTGCGAAAGCTTTGATTTCTCGTACGTGTTTAGCTAACCACAAGATTACACAGATTTTCACAAGATTTCTGTGTTAATCTCGTGGTTTTTTCACCCCAGTAGAACCTCTGGGAAGATGTTGGTGTCAATAAGATACACTTTTATTCACTCTCTTTTAAGTCCAGCCGCTCAATGACTTCGAAGACGCATCCCTACATATCGTTTTCAGTTTCATTATAACATGACTTTCGAATAAATCAAATTTTCCCTCATCTTAAATGTCACAATCTTTATATAGGATCTACACAGATCATGCATTAAATGTCAGAAGAAGAACGAATATGTGAAATCCTGAGCACCATCCAAAATATCAAAGAGTCAAAACTACCTGTCACAACATATTTTAAACAGAATTCTGTTCCGTTTACTCGCAAACAATACTATCGCTATTGCAAGATTCTTAAGAAATCTGGTGAAGACGGACTTTATGATAAAAGAAAAGATGGAAATTACACGAAACTGACAGAACGGATAAAAGATTACATAATATCCACAGTCACAGAAAACAGAAGCATATCCACACCTCAATTGCAGGGCAAGATTCTAAACAAGTTCGATGTAAAAATATCAGAATCCAGTTTGAACCTTAACTCCGTATCACTTAGGGGGCATGTCTCATCAAATACACCATAATATCCCACCTTTTGTTGATCAAACACTAAATGGGGCAGATAGCTTCGTCTTTTCTACTCCCTAATATGGGGAATATGTTAGTGCCATAAAAACCAGCTGTGACTGCTTTAAATGCCGAATTAACTTCAAATTTCTGTTTTTCACAATGGGCCATCCCCTACCCATTCGGAGTTAAGGTTTGAACACCTTCAGGGCATCGGTTTCTTTAACAAGAGTCCCCCTGCACAAAGAGCCAAAATACAAACTCCGGAAATCGGGGGGAGGTGAGATTCTTACATGTTTAGCAGCAATTCCCGCTCAGTTGTCTACCCCACACCCTTGATCTTACTTATTAGACTTTTAGTCTTACGTTAGGCACGTAAAAACTGAAAAGTGTAAAGTGCATATATCCAAGACTTGATATTTTAACCGCTCGTGCGAAAATGCCTCCGAAAAAGGCAAACCTACCAGTAAATACATGAAAAACCAGGCTCATTCCGGCGTTATACCCTCAAACGTTCAGTCCTAATCCGCAATCAGGATGG
>DAWR01000005.1:0-7349 GCA_002506015.1 Candidatus Methanogasteraceae archaeon UBA261
TTTTTTGCCGCAGCTAAACACATACCCGGAAAATAATAAAGTGCCGTCGCATTCAGAAAGACTTATGCCTGCTCTGCCCGCAATAAAGAATAATATCTCTCGCATCTGACTAAAAATCGCTCAACGTCACTCTAATCATGGATTACGATGTCGTCGTGGTCGGAGCCGGTCCTGCTGGCTGTCTGGCAGCGAAATACGCCGCAAAAAACGGGGCGAAGACGCTCATAATTGAAGAGCATGCATCCATTGGGTCGCCTGTGCAGTGTGCAGGACTGCTGAGCACAAAAGCGATCGATGCATGCGAGGTCAGTTTTGACAAGGGTTTTCATCCAATATCAGGTGCGTTCGTCTATGCGCCTGACGGGCGGCGGATTTGCATATCAGGAGGCGAGATCAAGGCGTACGTGGTCGATCGCAGACTATTTGACCGCACGCTCGCAGAGAATGCGCTCAGGTCGGGTGCAGAGATTCTCATGCGGACGCGGGCGTGCGGCATCGCGACTCGTGGCAACAGGAGAATTCTTCACGTCACAATCGAGGGCGAGCCCGATGTGATTGAGGCGGACGTTGTAATCGGCGCAGACGGGATTCAGAGCAGCATTGCACGCTGGACCGGTCTTGGAACCTCTGAGAATGTCCTCTGCGGCGCGCAGGTGAATACGGTCTACGACTTCGATTGTTGCGACTGTGTGGAGATATTTCCGGGATCGTGTGCGCCCGGGTTCTTTGCGTGGGCTATCCCGTATCATGAGAGTGCACGCATCGGGCTTGCGGTCAGACCGACAGTGACGCCGGGACCAAAATCGCGGTCAATATCTCAATCGCAACCAGGGTCTGCGTGCTGGCACCTGAAGTGGCTACTCTCTGAGCACCGGGTCGTCGCCCGGAAGTGCCGATCGGGCATGACCGGTCTTGTGGTGGGCGGGATTCCGATCGGCGTTTTGCAGAGAACGGCGGCAGATTCCGTGCTGATTGCGGGTGATGCGGCAGGGCAGGTCAAGCCGACATCGGGCGGAGGCGTGTATCCGGGGGCGGTCTGTGCGAAGATTGCGGGGCGAGTTGCCGCAGATGCAGTTAGAGAAGGGGATACATCCGCAAGGCGGCTTTCCGAGTATGATAGACTATGGCGAGCTGAGATCGGGCGAGAACTTGCGATTGGAAAGCGGATCAACGAGTGGGTGGCACGCCTTGGTGACTCCGGGCTCAACCGGCTGATCAAGGTGCTGGACGACGACGAGCTGCTGGACCTGATCACGAGGTACGGGGATATGGATTACCCGTCAGTTGTTCTGCGGAAGCTTCTGATGAATACGAAGAGCGTCGGCGCTCTTTTGAAGCTGGCTCCAATCTGTCTTCGGTGAGCTTGTGCGGGTGACTTTCGCCCACCACACGTACCGGGCTTCCTGATTCACAGCGGTTGCTCATGCAACCATTGCAACAGGCGTTAATTCCCCACAGTCCGTGAGTATATGTCTGTTCAAGATAATGGGCGCCTCAGAAGGCAGCATTTCGTAGAATTTTATATCGCAACAAGTCAAATCTTTAATAATTGCAGGTACCCGTATTGCAGGTACCCGTATTCTCAGAGCAGCCTCCACTGCACGCACAGGATGTCAGGATATTGAACTGGCTCGGCTGTACAATCGTCCAGTCGACCTTCGTTCCGTCCTTGTTATACAGCGTCACACGCAGCGGTGTTTCGGAGAGCTCGGACTGCATGGCATCTACCATAAGGTATGCCGGGTCTCCGACATTTATATCCATATCCTTTTTTGTCTTGCCAAAGAAGAGCCGCTTCTTTGACGCCTTCTGCTCTACCACTATGTTATTCCAAGTCTTGCCTTCGTTGATCGCTATGATCTCACATGGGATTCTTTCTTCAGTCATGATCGGGATGTTTTAACACATTTTATTTGGTCAGTCTCACGGCACTCGTCCGCCTGAGAGCTGCAATATCTACTGTTTCATGGGTTTCTGGTTCATCACAAAGCACCATCCTTTTGATATTACTTAAGATTGTTTGCCAAAACCAGCGGTTCTGCTGCCAAAAGAGCCGGATATTCCGGAACGCGTTACTTAAACCAAAACTACCACAAATGCCCACTCTGAATCGCCACCACCTCTAAGCTGTCCCGCGCATGCACACACTCGTCAGGCAATTCGCGGTTCGGTTCGTGGAACGTGTGCCCCCAGTCGAACTTTTCGAGGACCCGCCCGGATTGCTTGGGTTCGCATAAGATGTAGAGCGCAGCAGCGAATGCCTCATCAGTTGTGAGCTTGAACGGCTTTCCGAAGTTAACAGTGTCCGCAGTTACCAGATGCGGAAGCGCTCTCTGTTTTACGTGGTACCGGTAGAGTGGGCGCATGTTTTTTGGTACTTACTCCATATTGTGTGGATATCCGCATATAAAACCATAAGATTGTACAAAATTGACACCGAACTCCTGTAAATCTTGTGGTTCCTAACATACGGTACCGAACATGTTTATTTTCGCCACTTATCACCCGCTATTCGCAAATTCTCTGGTATATCATCAGGTAAACGTCAGAGAGATCCCCCTTTGTCGTATCTGTAAACGTCCTTGTCAGGACTCACGATCTCGCTATTCTCGTATGAATCCATGTCCCGGAACCGGCAGCCATCCGGAGTTCCGAGTTCATCGGCGAACTATCTCGCCCTGGAGTTCTTGTCAAACTTGATCTTAAAATCTGCAAGGATGATCCCCCATCAGAGAAGCCTATAAAGGAGTGCACGACCAAGTATGGGGCAATGGTGATTCCATGATCGAACTGAGAAGCGAGCCATACACCCTTGTCTCACGTCCGGATATCCAGGAGACCGAGAAGCGATTCCGAGCCCTCCTCCATGCAGAATGGTGCAGCGGGATCATGTTCAATGTGCTGGTGCATCGGAAGTTTGCACAGCCCATCGAATACGATGGCATGCTCTGGAATCATGAATCAATGCTCTTTATCGAGTACAAGGACTCGGTCACCGCATACAGGCGAATGAACGCAAAACGAGCACAGCAAGTGGATGATTCCTCCGGAAATATTGCGAGGAGGTTCGGGTTCGACGGATATTCATATATCCTGGTGGTAAATGGAATTCCCGAGGAGACCAAAAAAGGCGATGTCGTGGTGATCCCGCTCGAAAGATTACCTGATTATAAACCGAATTTCCAGTCAACGAGACCGGAACTCGATTATGTGCATAAACTGATCGCACAGTATGGGCGGGAGGAGAATCCGGCAGATGTGACGCGAGATAAGGCGGTTCACGAGCTCTCTGTGCTTAGGGATATGATCGAGCAGCGGAAATGACTGTCACGCAATATACCGGATAGCCACCTTTTTATGGTTCACACCTTTAATGACACTATACCACGAATACGTAACGTTGTGGTGCGAAAATCGTCCGCACTGTTTCCGAAGAATTACGAAAACTGGTATGGTGGCACAGAATGATTGACGAAAAAGACCTGAAGATACTGGAGATACTTCGCGAAAATGCTCGCATACCGCTCACTGATATTGCGGAGAAACTCGGTGTCAGCGAATCCATGATACGGAAGCGCGTGAAATTGCTTGAGAATGGGGGTATCATAAAACGATACACCGTCATCGTCGATCCTGCAAAACTTGGATACAACTCGGTCTCATTTGTCGGTCTCGATGTTGAACCCACGCATTTTCTCGATGTTGCACTCAAGATGACCGAGTTTCCTGAGGTGAAATTCGTTGCAACCTCAACAGGCGATCACATGATCATGACCGAAATCTGGCTCAAGGACGGGAGGGCGCTCGGGAGCTTCATCGCTGAGAAGATCGGGAGACTTGAGGGCGTGCGAAGGGTGTGCCCGGCTGTTATCATGGAGAAGCTGAAGGATAGTTGCGGATGATTTAGTGGTGAAATCGAAGGTGGGGTCCTCGAATGATGCTTGTGCTATCCATTAGCAGAGATTCATTCGTGTTCTACTGCTCTCTGATTCTAAACAAAATATGTAATGCGAATTTCTTGGATGGGCGAATGCCACGAGTGGGAGTGTCGTCGCATCAACTTAATTTTCTGTATGTAAATTAAATTGTTGAGACATATATGGCTTTGCAGGTTATTGTAGATGAGTTTGGTTTTCATGCGGTCTCTAAGTTTACGAGAATGGGTGGACCAGATCCGATCAGTCCTCAGTCACGGCAGAAACCGCTTCCCACTCTTTGAGGAACCGTTTGTGATCTTCTCTTACGACATCATCTGACCCGAGCATGCTGTGTCGGGACATGTCAGGGGAATATCTGCTTGCAGGCACTCTTCTTCCCAGAGCCTCCGCCATCGAACGCACGTGATGTGGAGCTCCACCACAACAGATGCCGATGTAATTTATCCCAATTTTTTGCGCTCGAAGGGCAAAATCCGCCATCTCGCTTCTCGTGCATAAAAAATGCTCGAGATTCAGCGGGAATGCACAGTCATGCCCCTTCTCTTTCAGGGATTGGAAGATTGGTTGCCGGGTTGTTGTGCGGTAAGGGACCGGTAAAGCCGCTACATATCCTTTAACCGATTTTCGTATCTTTTTGAGGAGCGGAATCATGGTAGCCGGGCCTCTTGTGCAGTTGAGACCGACAACATCAGCCCCATCCTCTTCCAGTATACGGCACGCCGCCTCCCACGAATACCCATCCTTTGTGGTATCGCAGCATGCCGCAAGCGTAACCACTGCCGGAAGCCCCGCTGATTTGATCACATCCAGAGCTATCAACGCCTCTCCAAGATATCCCATCGTTTCAGCAACGATGAAATCCGCACCCTCCTCCTTAGCCCAGCCAACCTGCTCTTGATACATCGATCGTACAACTTCAGAGGTCTCCTCATGATTTTCCGGACTGTAAACCCAGGTATTACAGATATTTCCAGCAAAAAGGGCATTTCCCTCCGCGGCAGCTTCTTTAGCAAGCCTTAGAGCCTGGCGGTTCAATTTTTCCAGATCGTTCTCCCTGCCGACCACTCTGAGTTTGTCCCGGTGGGCATAATACGTAAGCGCCACCATGACCTCAGAACCCGCTCGCAAGAACTCCCTGTGAAGCTCCTTGACCGCTTCGGGATGATCCAGAACAACTTCCGGCACGAATGCTCCTGCTTGTAGGTATCCTCTCCTCTCAAGTTCGAAAACATAACCTTCTGCGCATAAGACCGTGCTTCTTTCCAATCGCGCCAACAAATCCATTTTATTTGATGCCATTGTCTGTCCTCGTCATTTTTTCCGATCTATTTCTCCACCACTTCAGGGGCACGATCCACGCAGGTATGATACTATCTGAAAGCTCATGAATGATTCCTGTGTGACGCTCCATGCTCCACTCCGTCTCTCTTTTATCTTTAGTGCATATTAAGGTTTACGAAGTGTTTTTTTTGAGACTTTTTAATTTTTTCTGGCTACAATGATTCCTTTTAATTCTGTCATCCGCAGATGCACGCGGGATTTACGCAGATACTTGGTGAACAAATCTGCGTCCGATCCGCGTTAATCTGCGGTTCATTATATTTTCAACCTACCAGAATAAATTAAAAAGTCTCTGGCTTCTATGATTAGGAAAATATTGCGGCATTGAGTAATGTGACCAGACCGTCGTCGTTGATATTCACATCACCGTTGTATTCGCCGCGGGAAGTGTCTGCGAGCGCAATCACATAATCAACTGATGTGACTGCTCCATCAATACCCCACGCCCCTGAATCATCTTCTTGAGGTTGTGCGGCTGGCAACAACGACAAAAGCAAATGCAAGCATGCCTGTCGCAAGCAGCCCTGAGAATCCGGGAATTGTGATGCCGAATGGCAGCGCTTCGCGCTTCGCAACAGTATCCGCATACAGCGTCTCCCCGATGAATATTCCGGTAGCCGTAATCTCGGTTCCAGCCTCAAGCAGGGTTCTGCCATAGAACTTGATATCGAGATACCGTCCACCATCCTCGACATTCATCCGGTAGCCCATACCGGACTCCCTGACGTCGGTGAGGTTACCGATTACAGTTATCTTCCTGCCACTGTATGCTTGTGGGTTTTCCATCAGTTCCGGAATCGAGACCGTTTCGGAGTCGGCGATGGGCCAGTGAATGACACATTCCGGGTCGAATACGCTTCCTCTGGACCTTTTGTAATAGAAAATCCCGATCATCTTCACGGTATCGCCCTCCTCGAACCCTTCGAACATCGACCGGTCCCGTGTGTCAACTGCGATACTCTGTTCTCCTTCGCTGATGCGCACATCGCAAGAGATGTTTGTGAGCGTTCCAACGATAGCAATCGTTCCGATCGTGATCGTGCCGTCGTAATACTCCGGATCTGCCATAATCTCTGCCACGGTTGATTCCGGTGTGTTAAAATTGATTGCGGATGCCGGAACCGCCAGAACGCAAATGACCAATATCGATAGCATCATCACTGTTGATGATCCATATCCTCTTGAGTGCCCCGGTTCTACCGGCGTTGCAATTTGTCTGTTTATAATGACCAAGTCATATCCCCCCCATCATCAATTATGTATGTGACAGTATTTTACCTTTGCGACTGCCTGTTCGAGTCTTTTTAAGGAGTCCCCTCCTGCCCTGTATAAATTTGGGACCTGCTTTTGTTATGGCGCAGTATTCACTCTCCGACCATCACTGTTCCGCACCTCGGGCACGCCTGACTGAAGCACGGCTTGCCTGGCTGGTGCGGCTTCGTGTACCCACAGTTCGGGCATCTGCACGTCCGAACCAAACCAAAACCTCGCCTTCCGCTGCCTTTTCCTGTGCCCTGTCCTCTTTCATCCACTCGATTCATCTGCAATCGCCCCTACTAACATACGCTCCGCATCCGGCGCAGAACGATTCATCGATCTGATATTTCACGATCCATTCTCTGGCATCCGAACGCTAAACACGCTCAATGCAGTAATGGTAGGAACCACGAGATTACACCGATTTCCACAAGATTCCCGTGTCAATCTTGTGTAATCTCGTGGTGTACATGCGAATGCCCACACAATATTGGGCATGTGCTGAACGTTCACGCCATACCTGCTTCCGAAAGCTCGCCGCTCCTGTACTGTTGGGCAGCATCGCGGACCGTGCCGCTTGCACCGGTCATCATCTTGATCCCCGCGGCGGTGAGTGTCTGAACAGCGCTCGGTCCCAACTGCCCGGTTATGACAACGTCTGCGCCCTTGCCGGAGACGGTCTGTGCTGCCCTAATCCCTGCGCCGCTTGATGCATTCATGCCCGAATTCTGCACCGCCTCGTATTCCATTGTCTCCGGGTCCACGATCACGAAATACGGGCATCTCCCGAATTTTGGATCAATTGCGGAATCC
>DAWR01000005.1:7491-17210 GCA_002506015.1 Candidatus Methanogasteraceae archaeon UBA261
TAGCTTCGATCGGGATTCTGCCCAGGAACGGAACATTCATGTCGGAGGCGGCACGCTCTCCACCGCCGATCTTGAATAGATCGATTGTCTCGCCGCATTTCGGGCACTTGAACCCGCTCATGTTCTCCACGATCCCGATAACCGGCATGCCAAGCTCTTTTGCGAAGCTGACCGACTTCCTGGAATCCAGGAGAGCAACATCCTGCGGCGTGGTGACAACGATCGCCCCATCGAGATTCGGAATCAACTGGGCAACGCTCAGTGGCTCGTCGCCGGTTCCGGGTGGAAGGTCGACTATGAGACAATCCAGTTCGCCCCAGAAGACATCCGAGAGGAACTGCTTGATCGCACCCATCTTGAGCGGACCCCTCCACACCACTGGCGTGTCTTTGCTGGCAAGCAGGAATGCAAGCGACATAACCTTCACCCGCGGAGGCACTATGACTGGCGCGATGCCGTCTTCAGAGACATCAGGGCGCACATCCTCGATTCCGAGCATTTTAGGGACGTTCGGACCGTGAATGTCTGCGTCCAGAATCCCAACCTCATACCCCTTTGCTGCAAGGGTTAGCGCGAGGTTCACAGACACAGTGGTCTTTCCAACGCCTCCTTTCCCACTCATAACCATTATTTTATGCTTCACTTTACTCATACGCTCGTCCAAGCGTTTTTCCTGATCCACATCTTCTTCGGTTTTCATGATTTCACCATCGTATTGTGTGCGTGATTCTTATTGTATGTGATGTTGCCCCCGCTGATCAATCCTCTGATACCCTTTCCGGCGCATGCCGCCTATCGCTTGTATCGTTATAACCACTTCGCCAGTCTCCTCAAGAGACGCTGCGCACGGCATGATCGTGATCGTGATTAGATGGCGAGCTGCGCGCGCCGGCGCCGTCCCGGTATTTTTGAATAGATAGTCACAACCAGCTTAAAGCACTCGGTCATGGGGGGGACTTCTTACCCACTCCACTCATCGATGAGGCGGTTGTAACGCGGACTACCGGATAAGCAAAATCATCCCGTGATTTAATCCATTTTTACAGGAGATCCTGCCAATGAAACACAGATGGATTACGATTCACGAATCACGGTACGGGATCTCAATCTCCAGAAGATCTCTTGCAACCCGCACCCTGTCAAACACCTTCTCGGCATCCTCTAAAATCGGTGTCGGATCCGCATATCTGGAACTGATGTGAGTCAGTACCAGTTCCCGCACTTCTGCCTCTTTTGCAAGGAGCGCAGCCTCTTGTGCTGTGGAATGCATCGTTTCATGCGCCCAATCAATGAGATCGTGCGTCAGGCTACTGTCATGGATCAGCAGATCTGCGCCACGGCTCGCCTCAAGCACCTCATCGGTTGGTCTGGTGTCCCCGGTATAAACGACGCACCGCCCGGGTCTGGGACTGCCAAGTACATCATCAGGGTGCACCATCCCCCCGTCCACTGCAATGCTCTCACCATGCTGCAATCTGGAGAATAGCGGTCCCGGTAAAACCCCAAGTTCGATTGCTCGCTCGCGGTTGAACCTGCCTATTCGCTGATGCTCAGAGAGCGCATATCCAATCGACGGTATATTGTGCTCGGTTCTGATGGCTATGACATCGTACTCATCCCGCTCAACCACATCGCCAGGCGAGAGCTCCGTAATCCGTACCTCGAACCCGGGTCTGGTGTATCCGATCTGTGTCAGGTATGCGATCTGCTCCTCTGACCTCTCTGGCACATATATGAAGAGCGGCTCCTCCCGCCCGTGAAATGACATGGTCTGAATCAGTCCGGGTATGCCGAGGATATGGTCGGCATGCAGATGTGTGATAAAGATTGACGAGAGCTTCATCATCCCTGTCTTCGCACGCATCATCTGCCGCTGGGTCCCTTCACCACAATCGAAGAGTAAGAGTTCGCCTTCGCGGTTGATTAAAACGGCAGATGGGTTCCTATGCGGCGTCGGAAGTGAGCCACCCGTTCCCAGAAAGATTATGCGGAGCATGCATGCCGTATTTCATGCTTCCCGTATTTAGTTGTTAGGGCAGAACTCACGTTCTGCACCTTTCCCCCTAATCCAGGTCCCCTGCTCCGTTCCCGTCTACATATTAAAGAGCACAAAATCAAGTCGAGCCGTCCCCTTTCGAGTCCAGTAATCGCATCGGTAGCAGATCTGCATATCTGCTACCAGTTTCAGTTCAGAGTTGCATTTCGGACATCTGTTCAGCATTGCCATAGTTGTTACTCCTGTGAATTATGATAACGCAGCCCTAGTTCCGGGCTGCGCCCACGCCTTTGTTACCCCATTGTGTTTGTCCCACGCGAGCGGATTTCTACTGTCAAAATACTCGTGGTAAAAGATAGGTTGGCGTGACACCGATATATAGAGGATTGTGAATGGTGTGCTATTGTGATGTCATGATTGTGTCACAATCGTGCTACTGCTGAGTATCCAGATTCGCATAATCGAGAACAGTGCCACGTGCTTCAGTGATACGCATCGTCTCTACGAGGCTCTCGTAGCGTCCGTGTGTAAGTCCACTTGCAATCAACGCAGCGCCCTGCGCAGATTCCTTCGCAGTCTTTACGCCGTTTAACCCATTCATCAACCGAACCGGTGCAATCATCTCCAGTCGTTCGGTCAAGCCCTCCACAATCTCCGGAATCTTTGACAATCTGCCAGAGAGCAGCACCTCTTCCGGCGCGAGCGTCGCCATGAGTGCGCAAACATTCTTGACTGCGCCCTCTGCGAATGCACGCCACGCATAATCGTGCAGCACAAGTTCTTCCGGCGCAATTTTGCTTCCGGCAAGCGTTCGTGCACCCCTGCTTGTTACAAACTCTTTGGGAAACCCGCGGAGCATGTATGCAAGTTCAGAATCCATCGCGCCCATCGAGAGGAAGCCGATTCCGCCACTGCTCCCGCCAATGCCGTCCACAACCCGCCCCGAATCAACAGCGATTGCAGCGGTGTGCGCAAAACCAATCTCCAGCAATACAAGCGACGTCTGGTCGTAATCGATGTTGCGCCTTGTTGCCTGATCCCGAACTGCGAGCGCACACGAGCAGAGCTTGTCAGGGGTGCCCATGTCGATTTTGTTGATCTTTCGATAAGACGGAACCGTTGGTAGGTGTATGACCCCCGGGATGAAATAGACTGGCAGATTGTGTTTCTTGAGCGTCTCGATTAACCCGCGCATTCCGAGTATCGATTTTTTATCGCCCTTTGAGACGAGCGACATCAGAAAAATGTCCCTGGGCGTTATATCTGCGATTTTCTTGACAGGCATCCCATACCCGGAGGGTCCGACTATGAGATCCGGGTCAAGTCGCTCCAGCTTGTCAATCACCGATTCCGGGTCTGCCGCGATCTGTTTCGTGGGTATCGCTACGTCTAAGACGATCTCGTCACAATCGCAGTCCAGCCCGAGGAGATCAAAGCTCTTTGTGCCGGGATCAATTCCAACAACGCATGACATAAGGATGTGATGGTGGCTTCGGATGTATAAATATATACATACCATAAGCTCGATTACATCACTGTGATTACGCGCGTATCGACAATCGAGGCAATCGCTGCAGAACTGAATGATGAGCTTGTGATCTGCAATATCGGGTATCCGAGCCGGGAACTATACGCATCAAAAGACAAAAGGACGCATTTTTACATGCTCGGCTCAATGGGGCTCGCATCGTCGATCGGGCTTGGGTTGGCGCTGGCGCAGCCGCGCAAGGTCGTGGTTCTCGATGGTGACGGCTCGCTTCTGATGAACCTGGGCTCGCTTGCAACAATCGCAAACCATGCGCCCGAAAACTATCTGCTAATCGTCTTGGATAACCAGTGTTATGGATCGACCGGATGCCAATCGACCGCAACAGCACAGGAGACCGATCTGGCAGCGATTGCATCCGGGGCAGGTGTGCACAGGGTGCGAACGGTATCGACAATGGATGCACTGCGATCCGGTCTGCACGAATCAGGTGTGATGGTCGTTAGAGTGGCTGTGGGGAATGCGAATGTACCGATCATCGATCTAACGCCCGCTGAGATCAAGAGCCGGTTTATGCGGGAGATCGCAGGTACGTGATTGTCGCGCCAGAACCTGCTCAATACGATATGGTGGGAACCGTAGGAACCACGAGATTACACAGTCTGNNCAGCGGCGCAGCCATCTCCACAAGATTTCTGTCTTGATCTTGTGTAATCGTGGTTTTGTATGCGGATACCCGCACATTTTTGAGTACGTACCAGAACCGATGATTTTTCGCTCAATTTTTTGCTCATTGTTTTATGAGAGCGCTTGCGCCGCCGCTGACCATCAGGCACTCAGATATTCGCATCTGCCAGTGCCTCCTCGACTGCTTTTTTGTGAAGCTCTGCTGACCTGTGAATCCCGCCACGCGTACCGCGCACGGCGCGGCACGGGTATTGCTGCACAAGGAGCCCGGCTCTTCCCGGCGCATCCGCAACCGGAGTTCCGATCAGTTGTGAGGCTGCCCACCAGCTTGCGCCGCACGGCGATCCTCTGATGACGCGCACATCCCGGATGACCCCGTCCGCAACCGCTATCCTGAAGCGGGGTCTCCCGAGAACGCTTGCGAATTCATCGATTACCTGATCCCCGCACAGCCGAAGCGAGCAGCATATCTCGTCTGCGTGGATGTGTATCCGGTACCTCTCAGCGATCTTCCGCAGTTCGGCTGTGTCGCTTCCGGAGACGATTACCGCACCCGCTCCTGATTCTGCCGCGCAGGCTGCGAATGCGGGCGTAAGGTCGGGATGGAGCGCGAATATGATCACAAGATCGGGTGGGCTGCTTGAGGCGATGATGGTATTCTCTGTGTATGGTTTCGTATCTTCGATAAACTCCGGCAAAGTTTCCGGGACCGAGATCCGGGTCACCACAAAGTCAGTTTTTTCCTCAATCGTCAGAATCGCACGCTCTCCATACTTACCTCTAGTGACAACTGTGATTGTGAGCATCGGTTGGGTGGTCTGTCCGAATGACTATTAATCTGACCTATGGACCACAACCCCATAGATCCGCATCCGAACCCGGCAGCCACAATCCATACCACACCCCAGGCACAATCCAAACGTTAAATACACGTCCTGCTGACGTAGTGATTTACCACAGATATTACACACATCACATCCGGAGGCTATTGACACACATGACAACAATGTTGGAAATTAAGAATCTCGTAAAGGATTACAGTATCGGATCAGAGACGAAGAGAGCGCTTGATGGAGTCAGTATCAACGTTGAGGCGGGGGAGATCGTTGGTCTGATAGGGCGCAGCGGCGGCGGAAAGAGTACGCTTTTGAATATCATCCGCGGGTTCGAGACGTTCAATGAAGGAGAACTAAGGCTGGATGGGCTCAAGGTCATGCCAGACTCCGGTAAAGAGGCTTCTTCCGAACTCAAAAAGAATACGGCGATACATCTCCAGCGGTCGTTTGCGTTGTGGTCGGATTACGTGGTGAACGACGTTCTCAGGAAGATATATTCGCTCAGAATCGGCTACGAGGGAATTCCTCCAAAAGACCTGCCCGATTATGACTCGCTGGAAGAAGAGGCGATGCGATACGTCAAGATGGTCGGAATGGAGGAGAAGGCGTGGCATGTGGATTACGTCCTGAGTGGGGGCGAGAAACAGCGGGTGATCATAGCGAGGCAGCTTGCAAAGAATCCAAAGATACTCCTGCTTGACGAACCAGCGACGATGGCGTGCCCCAAGACCAAACAGGAGGTTCTTGACACGCTGAAGAACGTGAACAAGGAAACGGGACTGACCATGCTCTGCGCATCACACCTTCCCGAGGTTCACAGGTATCTTGTTGACCGGTTGATATGGCTCGAGGACGGCAAAGTGATCGATGAAGGCGATCCCGAGTATGTACTCGGAGAATTTCTGAAAAATATGCCTGAGCAGATCCCTCTGCCAAAAATAAGCCCCGACAAAGGGGAACCGATCATACAATTGAAGGATGTCTCACACAGGTTCTATCTCATATCAGTCGGGGGGACGACGCTGAGTTTTAACTCGCTCAACTTCGCGATAAACGAGGGAGAGATTACATCGATCGTGGGTCCAAGCGGCGCAGGGAAGACGGTTCTCTGGAAGATGTTGTCCGGTTTCCTGTTTCCAAAGAAGGGGGAGGTGCTTTACCGGCATGAAGGCGAATGGGTGCTCATGAGCGCGTACCACAAGAAGCGGATGGAGATTAGAAGGAAGATCGGAATCATGTTCCAGGAGTTTGCATTGAGCCCCCACGAGATAATCCTTGACCAGCTCGCATTCAAACTCGGCGTGAAAGGGCAGCATGTGGTAGAGGCTGCACAGAAACGGGCGGAAAAGCTTGGCATAACAGAGAACGTGCTGGATACGATCTATCAGCTCGTAGATATGCCGGGAACCGATGCAAGGGAGAAACTCGAATCGCTTGGATACTCTCCGGACATCTTCGGCGAGCTCTTCCCGCGTTTTCCACACACTGAAACTGTAAAGTACGCTGAAACGGTATTCGGCACTCTCGATCTCTCGATGGATGTGCTGGACAAGTACCCACAGGAATTGTCAGGCGGCGAAAAGGTGCGGGTGATGCTCGCAATCACGCTTGCACCCCATCCGGATATCCTGCTCCTTGATGAACCGTTCGGCGATCTGGATCCGATCACGCTGCGCGATGTCACAAACTCGCTGAAGCGGATCAATGAGCAGTTCGGGACGACGATCCTTCTGATCAGCCACCATCTTGATTTTGTGAAGGAGGTATCGCACCGCGCAATTCTGATTGATGATGGCGAGTACATAATGGATGGAGAACCGGACGTTGTCTGCGATGAACTGGTCAAGCGGTCGGGCGCACTGTATCTGCAGTGAATATGAGTTTCCGAATGCCAGAGAGCCAAACACTTCCGAACCAAAAAAGTGCAATGATCAGTTGGATGTGCAACAGAACGAAAGACGTGGAGACGTAGGTTAACGATACTTTTCGCGTCTCTCTTGCATTCTCGTTAAATTTGAAAGAGAACGCAAAGAACAAAAATCCATATCCACTTCAAAAAGTATGGTACAACCAAATCTCCGGTATTTCTGAAAGATCTGCATAAAAACCTAAATCTGTGTTCATCAGTGTTAATCTGCGGCTAAAAGCCATTGTCAGCCACAGATTTCGCTGATTTAAAGCAACATCTGCGTGAATTTATGAAATGCAATCTAAGATATTATCATAAATCACCGATTTTTTAGATAGTGTCCCGGTTACCACTTGATTTGAAGAGGATGCAAATAATCCTCCGGTTGGTGACCATGTTTTATGAGCGCCGGTTGCTCTTGTGTTCAGGGTCAGATTGCATTACAAAAAACCACATAGTCCATCAGAATCAGAAAAAAGTGAAGCGCCAGAACATGTTCTGGCGCAGCTAAAATGGTGCGATACTGCTTCAGTAGTACTCAATTCGTGCAGCGAGCTCACGCCGCTTCTTCTCGATATAGCTGTACACCGTGGAGTGTGGTGCACCATTGATCAGCATCCCGATTGCAGTCTTTGCGGCTTGCGTCTGTTCCGGGTATCCGATGATCGCAACAGTCTTCCCGTACACAGAGAGGGCGGTGTAAGTCATGCTCTCGATCATTGCCCGCGTTTTTCCGTTTTTGCCGATGATCCTGCCCCTGATGCGCATCAGTTCCTTCTGGGTGTTCGCTGGCACATCGACCACTTCGAGTATGAAGAGATCGTCGTCGAACAGCCGCATCGCCCGTTCCGGACTGAAACCACGTCCGATTGCCCGGACGACCTCCATAGCCTGCATGCCCTGCACCGGGTCATCGGGTGAGAGAATCTGAACAGTGCCTGATTTACTGTCGATGTCCATTGTTGCGGAAGAGCGTTCCTCAATCATCTGCTTGACGCTGCCTTTCGGACCGATCAGCGCACCTATTCGGTCTTGTGAGATTTTGACGTACATCAGTCGCCTAACTGCCCAACTTCTTGCCGAGTTCGCCGAGTTCGATGTATCTGCTGGTCCCCAGCCTCGTTATGCTCGCTTCAGGAATCGTCTCCGCACCCGATGCCGAAAGCTCCGCGGGAGTGCCCATGTACACGCGCAATCGTGACAGCGCATCACGTCCGCGCATTCGTTTGTGGGGGAGCATGCCACGAATCGTCCGCTTCACGATGTGATCCGCTCTCCTCGGGAAGTACGGACCGCTCTCCGTAGACCCTTTATCCACCATCTCTTTGTATTCCCTGATCGTTGTGACCTTGCTGCCAGAGACCACTGTCCGTTCGGCATTGATGATCGCAATGGTCTCGCCGTTGAGCAACCTCGTTGCGACAATGCTTGCCAGCCTCCCGAGAATTAATCCGTTTGCATCAATAGTAATAGTCGTCATGGTACTGCCTCCTCACCTGATTATCCGCACATTTGACCCGGCGGGATTCCTCGTCGCCAGTTCCTCAATTGTGATGCACTCTCCGCCAGCGTCTACGATCTTTGCCTGTGCACCCTCGCTGAAATCGAAGGCACCCACAACCACCGGGTGGTGAATATCGCCTGCGCCGAGCACTTTACCCGGAACGACGATGGTTTCGCCCTCTCTCGTGTACCTGCTGATGTTGCCGACATTCACTCTCGCATGGCTTCTCTTCGGGCGTTCCATGTACTCTGCAATATCCCTCCAGATCGGAGCGTCGTTCTCGCGTGATCTGGTCTTCAGATCATCCGCAAGAAGTGCAACCCGCGGATTTGTCTTTTTATATCTTGTTTTGCTCATTTTGATTCCTCCAAGACTCACACATTAGTTGTGTTGGTGTGTTCGAACCGTCTCGACGGTTCCTGCGCCATTGGACACCGGAATGTGTATATCTATAGCTGTCGTAGAAAAAGCTTGTGGAGTGTTTGGTTTAAGAGCTTTGCCAGGGTGGGGTCGGTCAGGCACCATGCACGTTGCGCTTCCACAACTGTTAATAACGCCCGGATCAATTGTTGCTAATATACCGGAGATACTGTGATGGACCCGACAAAAGTTACACTCGACGAGAACGAATTACCGAAACAATGGTACAACATTCAGGCAGACCTCCCAACCCCGCTTGATCCACCGCTGAATCCAGGGACAAAAGAACCGATAACGCCGGACGACCTCTCCGCGATCTTCCCGATGTCGCTCATCAAACAGGAGATGAGCACTGACCGATGGATCAAGATCCCTGATGAGGTTCGTGACATTTACACGCTTTGGAGACCGTCTCCGCTCTACCGTGCAATGCGACTTGAACGGGCGCTGAAGACTCCTGCTAAGATATATTACAAGTGGGAGGGGGTAAGCCCGCCAGGGAGCCACAAACCAAACACAGCCGTTCCACAGACGTATTATAATGCAAAAGCCGGAATCGAGCGGATCACAACAGAAACGGGTGCCGGACAGTGGGGGTCTGCGCTTTCATTCGCCACACGCCTCTTTGATCTCGAATGCACGGTTTACATGGTCCGAGTCAGTTACGATCAGAAACCATACCGCAGAGTGATGATGGAGACGTGGGGGGGGCAGGTGTTCCCGAGTCCGAGCAATAAGACCGAATGCGGAAGAAAGCTCCTTATAGAGAAGCCTGATACAATAGGCAGTCGTGGCATGGCAATCTCCGAGGCGGTGGAGGATGCGGCGACACACGACAATACAAATTATGCTCTCGGATCCGTTCTGAACCATGTCATGCT
>DAWR01000190.1:0-10057 GCA_002506015.1 Candidatus Methanogasteraceae archaeon UBA261
GGGGCGCGATGAATGCGACAGGTGTCATAAGTGGGCGCGTGAACACGTCGAGAACGTGGCTCTACTCCACGTACCGGTGTGACAAAAACGGCATTCTGAACACGTCTGTTGGCAGCGAACTTCTGAGCGATAACCAGGTCAGATTCCATAGATACAGCCAGCAGCCGTGCACAAACCGGATTCGCTGGTATGTAATTGAGTTCCCTGAAGAAGTTAATGTCCGGAGAGGGTGCGCGAATGGGCGTTTTGGGTCAGGTGATACAAGATTGGATATTGTGATATCACCGGTTGACTTAAACAGAAGTTTTTCATCGGTCAGCAGCACCTCTAATGGAACCGGGACTGAATTTCCGCAGAACAGGTGGGTGGAAGAAATCGTTGATCCGACGACGCTCCGGCTCGAGAGGTGGTACAGTGGCAATGGGTATGCGCATTGGTGGCAGGTTATCGAGTTTCCGGAGACAGAACCACCTGCCATAAACACTGTCATTCTGAACAACACAACCCCTATAACCGGTGGTAACCTCCTCGTCACCGTGAATGTAACCGATGATATCGGAGTTGTCAGTGTTCTGGCAGAAAATCTCCCTCTAACACACGATGGCGGGAATATCTGGAACGGAACGATAACGGCGGTCGGTGGGTATCAGTTTGTGAACGTCTCAGCAAGCGATGCTGCTGGCAACAGTGCATGGCACAACTCAACGACGTACGCGGCAACAACGTCTGACACAACCCCACCAGCAGGAATCATGAATCTGCAGAACGTAACGTATGAGGCGAGCTTCATCAACTGGACGTGGACAGATCCGATAGACTCTGACTTCGCAGAGGTTATGATCTACCTCAACGGAAACTTTGCGACAAACGTCTCAAATGGAACAGAGTTTTACAACGCAACAGGTCTCGATGCCGACACCGAATACGCGATCGCAACGCGTGCCGTCGATACATCAGAGAACGTCAACGAGACCTGGGTGAATGCGACAGCAAGAACGAAACCCGCTCCGGACACAACCCCCGCAGCAGGAATCACGAATCTGCATAACACAACCTACGAGCAGACTTTCATCAACTGGACGTGGACAGATCCGGTAGACTATGACTTCTCGCACGTCATGATCTACATCAATGGAACCGGACCGGTGAACGTCATAAAGGAAACACAGTTCTACAACGCAACAGATCTCACTCCCGATACCGAATACACAATCACAACGCGTGCCGTCGATGCATCAGAGAATGTCAACGAGACATGGGTGAATGCGACAGCANNCCCGCACCCCTCCACCACATCAACGTGACACCGACATCCTGCACACTGAACATCAGCGAAGAAGCGAGGTTTCATGCCACCGGCTATGATCCGTACAACAATTCGACCGCCGGTCTGACATTCCTCTGGCACCTCAACTCATCAGGCATCGGAATGCTCGACAGAATGAATGGTTCCGCTGTGAACTTCACTGCACTGCACGCCGGAATAACCGAGATATGTGCGGTCAACGGCAGCATTTCGAGCAACGAAACCTACACGGTATGGATAACAGTGAACGCACCGCCCGAAACAGGAATTGTGGTTGATGGGGCAGGCAATGCCACATCAGGCAATTCAACTGCGATCGTCAACATCACCGACACCTCAGCCGTGGGCACAATCGGTATCACTGAGATCGATTGTCCGCTCACCCACACGGAGGTCAACGGATCCACAGTCAATCTCGAAACAGATGTTGAGATTGTCAAAGGCGTCGATGTCACTCTCAGCACAGAGATCGCACGTGCGCTGGCAGACGACACGATTGCCAAGAGTTACGTGCATATCAGGATCGGCTACAACGAAACAGAACTCGGGGACATCGAAGAAGACACGCTCGAAATCTACAAATTCGTAAATGGTACGGGGTGGCTGAGGATGGATGAAACCGAGAATCCGGAATACTGCATCGGAAACGGCAGAGACATGACCGCAAACTATGTCTGGGTGAACGTAACCGGTTGCAGCGTATTCGGGCTGGGCGGCGGTTCATCAACGACTTCGGAGAGTGCGCCTCCGGCGATTCTGTCATGGTGGAACAACAGAACCGGCGATTCCTCACTCAATCTCACAGTTAACACCACAGAACCGATTGAATTCGGGGTCATATTCAACCAGACAGAAAACATCATCTGGAATGCGACCGATCACCTCTCAATGTCCAACGAAACGGAAAATTCAGGAAATCAGACGTTTTCGTGGGACGAATCAGGAAGTAAATATCTTAATGTCTCCATTGCGAACGATAACGGAACATCAGAGACTCTGTGCTGGAATATCACGGTTACCGATACAGGACTTCTGGAACCATCCTCAATGGGGTCAGGTTCAGCCATATTCGTGAACGAGATCGGCTGGTGGCATGAAGGCGGAGCGTTCAACCGGGACAGTGCCCCGATCCAGTCAGCGGTCGAGAACGCGACCGATGGCGCACACATAGTCGTGTACAATGGTAGTTACACCGAGAACGTGGTGATTAACAGACCAATCACACTTGAAGGTGAGGGGATGGATATGGTGAATGTAGTATCAGCAGACGTCGCCGGAAGAGTCTTCGATGTCGAGAGTTCGTGGGTCAATATCAGCGGATTCACGATAATGGGGGTATCTAACGCCGGAACCGGGGTGTATCTCTATGAGGTAGATCACTGCAATATCTCATACAACAACATGACTAACAACTGGTATGGCATCGATCTCCGGGGGTCAAATTACAATAACATCAGCAACAATGCTGTGACTGCCAATAGGTACGGCTCTATTGATTCCAGTGGCTATGGCATCCATCTTTATGATGATAGTAGCTACAACACGATAACCAATAATATTGTGGCGCACAATGGACACGGCATCGGTATCCGTGGCTCCGGCAATAGCAACACGTTGCACACCAATGTGGTTACGGATAATCGAGAGGGGGTGTATGTAGCATCCAGATACAATTTAATATATAATAATTACCTCCTCTTCAACGAAAAATTCGATGCCATGGACATAACGGGGGATAACAGATGGAACACCACAAAAACACCCGGAAGAAACATTGTCGGCGGCTCACACCTCGGAGGGAACTACTACAGTGAGTATACGGGAAGCGACGGAGATGGTGGCGGTCTTGGCGATACCCCATTCATAATTGGCGATAAGGATACCGAAGATCAGTATCCCCTCGTCTCAACGATTCGGGTCTCTGAGCGGTGGAACAGCAAGACCGGAGGCAGTAATCGGACCCTGACCGCGGATATAGGCGAGAGCATTGATTTCCGCATCAATTACACTCAATCAGGTGATATTCTCTGGAAGGTCACTGACCAAACGGATCGGGAGGATCATTCAGGCTCCGGTGCGACTCAGACCTATTCATGGAGCAACCCCGGAGTGAAGTATGTCGATTGCTGGCTCACAAACGAGGAGAACGGGACATCGAACAAGACCGAATGGGCTGTAACCATTAGTACAGACGTTAAGGGCAGGGTGGAGGCTGATTCCGAAGGTCCGCTCGTATCAGACATAACATACTATGATACTGATGGGAGGACAGCACTTGATAGCGTAACATCAAGCACATTCAATTTCACTGCCGTTCCCATGTATGGCTATCTCGAGATCGACGCTTTCTCGACGAAGAGCACATCCGTACGATTTTGCATAAGTGGAACAAGCACCAGCGCAGTTATAACAATCGATGAAACAGATGAAAATCCTGCGAGTTTCGAGTTTTCCGAGCTTCCGGTCAAGTACATCAGGATGCAGCCCGCTTCGCTTGCATACAACAACAGCATCATAACGATACGGTACTCAGAGGGTGAACTCAACGGTACGAGTGAAGGCGCACTTGCGATCTACAAGATGAGGAGCGGTTCATGGCAGAAATTAACAACAGAGAGAGACACCGAGAACAACACGCTGACCGCGTCCACATCCACAGCATCATCCGGGTGGTTCATGGTGGGAGCTTCCACAGGTGTTGGAACATGCACGCGACTCTTGATCACAACAGATAAAGCCACGTACCTACTCGATCCGTATTACTGGGTGTATGAAGCACCTATGGTTTATCCTGATCTGTGGCCCCAGGACGGTTATCCGAGAACTGTGAACCTCTCTATTCTGCTCATGGACAACAGGGGGTACAGGGCTGCGGCGGATGAACTGCACTACACCGTGAGCAATGACACAACGACTATAGCGAGCGGAACTGCGCATGACCGGGGCGACGGGCTCTACGCGGCAAGTTTTGAGATAACGGACGCCGACGCCGGAGGAAAGGACTTCAGCGGGAGCGTTCCCGAGAGTTTCACAATCCAGGTGGGTGCGACCACTCCGGACGGAACCATCGATGGATCAAAGACATTCGGGGTCGGGAGATGGGGGTGTGACCGGTGCCACATAGGATATGTGCATGATATCGGGTGGCAAAACTCGACTGCCATGTCCATGTACCCCTGGGCAAGGTTCCCAAATGGCGGGCCATTCGGACCCCATAACTGGAGAAATGTCATGGGAGCTAACGGGGCTGATACGACAACATTCGATATCTCGTATCTCACGAATTCCGAACTGACGCACACGCCGTCGGATATTTTTAACACGTCCGCATATCATGAACAGACAATGCGGAAATGGGGTGGTGATGCCCAGTGTTCTCCGTGTCATCAGGGTTCCGGAAGGCTTCGTTACGCTTACAATACATCCGGAGAATATCCATGGCTGGCATACGCAAAATCCGAAGCAGTCGAATGTACCTTCTGCCACGGTATGGACGGCGGTTACAATGAGACCTACTGGGCAGATGCCGGTGGATATACTTATGGCGAGCATGCAAAGGTCGTTTCATCTCCTGGCACAGATCAGGATCCATACCTTGCATCTCAGTCCTGTTCGAATGCAAGCTGCCACGGTCACATCAGTGATTCGGATGCCGGGGCGATCGATAACGCATACCCGACGTGCGCAGACTGCCACCCGATCTCATTCGGATCAGATGTCCCGCAGTGGCTGGACACTCAAGCAGGCGAACCGAGAGATGTCGGGGGGCACCCGCGTGGCGATAGTCCGGTGGTGAACTGCTCGTTCTGCCACAACGCGTTTCACGCAACCTTTGATGAGAGTGCCATACTCACGTGTGGCGACTGCCACCCTGAATCAGTTGACTATCCGATTCATCCGTATGATGGCTATTCGGGCGAAAACACGGCAACGTGTGCGAACTGTCACTGTGGTGGTGCTGACAATCTCAACATCCACAATATATCGGTTCCGCGATGCAGTGATTGCCACTCCACAGTCTACGATGATCTCATCGATGGCTACAACAATTATGCGATGGATAACGACTCCGAAAACCTCGCACCCGGCGGCTCAAACATGACGCACAATCGGGATACCCGGGTCGCATCCGCCTGGGGCAGCGATCCGCAGGGTATGAGCATGAGCGACGACAACAGCGGGATTCTCTATTCGAGACATGCATACCCTGACTCAAGCGGAGGATGGGAGGGCGCAACAGGACCTGTGAGAAAAGGTGACCAGATATGCCTGAACTGCCACTCGGACATCGTGAGAACCGTTGGAGCTGAGCATGAGCAGGACTGGAATAGCTGCTATAGCAAGGTATGCCACACTCTCTGGACCGATGATAAGTACGGCACCCCGAACGTTCACTACCTCGCAATTCCGCACTGCACCGACTGTCATTCCGAAGCCCTCTCCTACGCAGGGCATCTCTTCTGTGATATGATGGATGCGCCAAAGAACTATGCACGGGCACCTGCCATAGGCACAATGCTCGAAGATAGCGTGCACAAGCGTCTGATCATGAACACCACAACAGATAACCCATCAAATTACCTCGGATGCCTGATCTGCCACACCAACGCAAGTTTTGAAATCGACTATGGCGATTTCGAGATCACGATAACAGAGTATGACGGTGTGCATGTCTGGAACTCGATGCCACAATGCACCAAATGCCACTCTCTGAGCGATGACGTCTCACGACCGGGACCGCCTGCGTATGCGCACGACCTGCTGGAAGGAATCACGTGGGGCAACAACACGCAGTGCCTGAAGTGCCACAACATCTACAACCAGACGGCTGGACGGTATCACGGGCACGATGCCGGGACTGAGTCATGCACCGGCTGCCATTACAACAACACTGCAATGGACGACTACGGCACCCCTGATGTGTATGTGAATGAGGCAATGTATAAGGCAAGCGTGCATGGAACCGACCCGGGCGACGACTGCTCAAAGTGCCACACCGACTACCACCCGCCACCCGAATATAAGTGGAAGTGGTGCGACTGCTGCCACGTTGTGCAGTCAGACCCTGTGAACGATGTTGATCGCCACAACGTAACAGCAAGCCCGACAACGCTGGATGTGACCGACTGCACAGAGTGCCACAACGAGACATCTTACGATGCGTCAGTATCAAGGTACGGCGGCGCATCATCTGATTACAACTGCAGATGGTGTCACACATACCCAGATCAAAAGTATTAATGAGACAACGGGATGGGAAACAGGAACAAGAAGGTGAGCGATATGCGAAAACAGAAAACAAAGCCGATTGTGATTGTGGCAGCACTCTTTGTAATCGCTACCACCGCCATTGTAGCTTACGGCATATTCGCAGGCGGACACAGCACATACATGAACCAGCCCAACCCGGATGACTTCTGTGACAGATGCCATCCCGAGATCACGACCGCGCTGATGGGGGGAGAGCACGGTCCCGCAAACTGCATCTGCCACGGCTACAACCCGAACTCGAGCATGGCAGGCACCGATTTTGACATCAACATGAAACACGATCTGACAAAGCGCATCTACTGCACGAACTGCCACTCAGAGTATGACGATACAACAGGCGAGATTGCAATCGGCGGCGGCGTTAGCGGGATCAATCAGTCCGCACACTACATAATCAACACATCGAAGCGGGCGACACTGTACAATCACTCTGCGCAACAGTTCAAGTGATTCAAATCCGGACAAGTACAACAGCATACTACTACAGAGTGGGTCTCCTCTGTAGTCTCTTGGCTATTGTTTGTAATTATTGAAAATCTTAAGTTGTGGCGGTATGGGGCATAACCAAGACAAAGCACAGCTTATATAGGGGATTGGACCGGGTTTATGGGGAATGGGGGTAAGGAATGTACTCGACACGTCTTCGTCTGCCCTTACCGGTCACCAACAGTCTCGATCTTGAACGTGACATCGAGCCCTTTCAATGTCAACTGGACTCGATCCCCGATCTGCAGAATGTCATCGATGCTTGCGTGTAAGCCCCAGTCATACACGTAGTCATAAGCGCCCTGCATCGCTTGAAATCCCATTGCGCTCAGTCTCTCATTCACTTCGGAGGGCGTTCCACCCTCGCTGTTGAACCATACGACGAGATAACTCTTCATTATGTCTCACCTGTTGTGCCTAACATCGATTGGGTGGGTTATTATGTTTGTGGTTGCTCCGGCGGAAGTCCGATCGCGTTGATGTGATCGATCAACTCAGTGAACGCCTCGATCTCGAACTCTATGACCTCTTTCTTGGTCATGCTGATGCTCATCTCACCATCGACTGTCAACCGATCCGGACCCCGCCTCACAAGCCGGTCCACGCCGTCTCTACAGAGCACTTCTTTCAGTTCGGTGTCATGCACAAACGCCCGTCCTGGAATGAAGACGGTCTCCTCAACCTCGCTTAAGTCGAGCGCCATGATGTCGTCGATTGTGATCAGACAGCCGATATCCTTTGCGACACCAACGACATTCACGTAATCATTCCCAAACTGCAGAACTTTCGCGAGGCGAGGCATGGCTGTGCTGCTCGTGAGAACCGTCGCTCGTTTCGTAATCTCCGGAAGTTGCGACAACGCGCCCACGTCGTTTCTGATCGCAAACGGTGATCCGATCAGCGGATCCTCAAGCGGCGTTCCAGTGATTCGGAACGAGTAGTCATTCGCAGCCTTCCTGACGATTGCGAGGAACTCCTCGATTGTGTGCACGTCCGCATCCGCACCCATGATCGGGGCGTTTCCGAGAATCAGACCCTGACTCCGTGTATTTGCAAATCTCATCAGAAGAACGCCTGTTACGCCCATCTCTTCTAAGTCGGAGAGCGTTCTCTCCAGTTCGTCACGATCATTCACTCCGGGAATCAGGATGATCGCCGCATACACCTTGCAGCATTCAGAGAACCGGCGCAAAACCGAAAGCGATGCCTCCGGGTTCTTGTCGCCCATGTATTTCCGCCGCAGTTCCGGATCTGTGGAGAAGACTGTAAACGAAACCTCATCGACGCCTCGATCTATGTAAAAGTCCGCTTCGTCGTCCTGAGTGAACCCTTTCCCACTTGTGTAACCCAGATTGATCGGAACTCCATAGTGAGAGAGCGATTCGACCAGTTCGTGCAGATCAGGGTAGCAACTGAGATCTCCCCCTCCACTGATCGTGATTCTATCGACCGGCTCTCTTGTGAACTGCATCGACTGGTTCATCTCGTTTATGACGAGCTGGTACGGCTTGAATCCGGCATAATCCTCTTTAACTGCGCGTGAGCAGTAATCACACCCCTTCTGGAATACAAAGCAGTTTTTGCAGCCAAAGGGCGCAATCTCCCCGACTCCTTTGAAGTAACAGTACCTGCAGAAGCCCATGCAGTCGAGCCCGGGTCTTCCTCCAACGTCAGCAAGAAGTTCCATTTTATTTCAGTATGGGAACAAAGTACTTAAACGTCTTTGGGGTTCAACCAATGATAGAATGACAATTGTTGAAGACATTCAGAGTGTAGAGGACGAGATCAAGAAGACGCCCTACAACAAGGCGACGTCGCATCACATCGGAAAGCTCAAGGCGAAGCTCGCACGGCTCAAGGACGAAGTGCAGAAGCGGGCTCAATCGAAGTCAGGCGGCGAGGGGTACGCCGTCAAGAAATCCGGAGATGCAACGATCGTCATGGTCGGGTTTCCGTCGGTCGGGAAGTCCACGCTCTTGAATACACTTACAGGAACCAAGAGCGAGGTTGCTGCGTATGATTTTACCACGCTCGATGTTGTTCCGGGAACGCTTGAATACCGTGGAACAAGGATGCAGTTTCTCGATGTTCCGGGTCTTGTCAGGGGTGCTGCGATCGGGCGCGGGCGCGGCAGAGAGGTGATCTCGGTTGTGCGGAATGCGGACATGATCTTAATCCTCCTGGATGTCTTTCAGTTGCAGCAGTACGATGTACTTGTAAAAGAGCTCTACGATGCGGGAATTCGGATCAATTCCGCGCCTCCGCGTGTTGTTATCCGTAAGTCGGATAAGGATGGGATCATAGTGAATAGCACAGTTGCACTCAATCTCGATAGGAAGACTGTTCAATTGGTTCTTTCGGAATACAAAATACACAACGCAAACGTACTCATACGTGAAAATATAACCGTAGATGAACTGATCGATGCAGTCACTGGAAATCGGAGGTACATTCGCGCTGTAACCGTCATAAACAAGATTGACCTCGCTGACGAGCGCACGCTAGCCGGGTGCAGAGAGCGTTTTTCTGATGCGGTCATGATCTCGGCAGACGCCGATATAAATCTCGACAGATTGAAGGAGAAGATCTACGCGGAATTCGGGTTCATACGCATCTACATGAAGCCGCAGGGGCAGCCCCCTGATATGGGCGAGCCTATGATTATGAAAGGGAATTCAACGGTGGCTGATGTGTGCTCTGCAATCCACCGTGATTTTGTGAGGAAATTCAGGTATGCGCAGGTCTGGGGAGAGTCGGCAAAGCATGCCGGGCAGCACGTGGGTCTCTCGCATGCACTCGTCGACGAAGATGTGGTGACTGTTGTTGTGCGGAAGTGAGATGGTACGAGTCATAGTTACTCAATATCGTGTGGATATCCAATATATGCACTGTCGATTTTTCCAGCGAGATCGCCATGCATTTAGGGCTTGCCAGAAAATAGCCTGTTAAAATTCGTATCATTCATCCATCCGTGATAAAATCGGCAAAAAGGAT
>DAWR01000190.1:10135-11633 GCA_002506015.1 Candidatus Methanogasteraceae archaeon UBA261
TATCAGCATATAAAACCACGAGATTACACAAGATTAACACAGAGATCTCGAGGTTCCTACCATTATGGTACTTAGCATGTTCAATTAGGCGACCTCAACCGCTTTCACTTCCGGTACATCTTCCCTCAACCGCTTCAGAACCCCTTCTTGCACAGTCACAGCCGGAACCTTGCATCTGCCGCATGAGCATCCCTTTCTGACCTTGAATGTCATCAGGAAACTGCTGAATGCGGCAGGCACGCTGGTCTTCTCAAGGGCGATTGTTGCGACTCCGCAGCTGTAGTCCACAAGAGTGATGTCGCCGCCATCGGCTTTCAGAACCGGGCGTATGCTCTCCTGTATGATTCTGTCGATTATTTTGAATGTGTCGGCATCTTCCATCAGGTTGTCTCTATGCCAGACACGATTTAAAGCTTTATATCCCGTACAGCTCCTCGAGCCCGTGCTTCACCTTTGACATCTCGCGTTCGAGGGTGCTGAGCATGTTTCTGTCGATCTTGTGCCCGCGCAGCCGCTCGATGAAGATCAATGATTTTGTGTGATCTTCCGGGAGAAGCCGCCATGTCGGCTTTTCGACATAGTAATCGATTCCACGTGCATAAGCAAGCATTTCATCCCTGACCGCCTCCCCGATCCACTCGATGTCCACGTAATAGTCGAGTGCGTCCATGAGATTGTTTCGTCCCACACGTTCCATCAGAAACTCGATCCAGTTCAGCAGCACAACCGCAGTCATGGGGCTCTTGTCCAGATGCTCCAGCCGTGCAAAGTCGTCCATGATCTCACCGGGGATGCCGTTGCCGGCAACAGTGATTGGAACCAGATCACTGCCATCACTACGATCAGAATCACCGTCTGAAATCACCTCGGCAGGCACACCTTCCACTGCAATCGGCACACCCTCCGGCAGCATCTCCTCGATCTTCGCAACAACGATTGCCTCAATCTCCTCAGAAGAGATATTGCCAATCTCGCCTCGCATCTCATCAATCGCTTCTGCAAGCACCTCAAATCGGGCGTCAATGCTCTGGAGTTGCGCTTTTGTCTCGTCGGATACGCCTGTCGCTGTCTGCTGTGATACCGATTCAAAATCGTTCTGCATCATGACGAGGCTCTCTCCGATGGCGTTGATGCGTTTCTCGACCTTGTCGAATCGCTCGATTGTCTCTGAGTCGCCTTCACCCTCGCCAACGAACGGATTCACCTGATTTGAGACGATTTCATAGAGCGAGAGCAGCTCAAGCACTGACTCATCAAGTTTGTTGACGGTCTCACGCATCTCGTCGCTTGCCCGCTGTATCGTCGATACCGATACATCGAGTTTGGCGAGTTTGCTGCTAACCTCGGTGATCTTCTCTGCATTCTCAAGGGATAGCTCGCTATCAGCGGCGGGCACAGCCGCGCCACCACCCGGAGGAGCCCCAAATCCATCGTCCGCTGGCGCATCGAATGCCCCTGCATCGCCACCGAAATCCGGCATTCCGGGGTCGCCAAATCC
>DAWR01000190.1:11646-29227 GCA_002506015.1 Candidatus Methanogasteraceae archaeon UBA261
GCACCACCAAAACCGGAAGCACCGAATGGATCCGGGGCGCTGTTTCTTTGCTTGATCCCTCCGATCCGCTTCGCCAGCGATTTACCAGAGGCAAGCCCCTTCAGTTTATCTGCTAATCCCCCCAACATAATGCAAAGTATTTTATATGATTGATCTGACTTAAAAGTTGCGGCGGACTGCCGAGACTTTCTGTTGTCTTTGGAGGGGTTTTGAAAAGATCTTCGTTACCATGACCCAAATTTGTCTGGAATAAATCAAAGAGGTATCCGCTTCCATCTGTGTTCGATTAAGCATCGCAAGCGATCTTCGTAGTGCCCACACCCAATCACCATCTTTACTGATCCACGTCACCACGCACCAAAGCAATCTCGTTCATTCAGTGCCAGAACTTCTAATTGATTATTGTGCACTTTTGTGACCATATAGTGGATAAAACAAGGGATGTAGAATCATCGAGAATTTACCGAATACTTCGAGTACATCATAGCCTCAATCTGGTTCGTCCGCATCGTCCGCATCAGCAGGCGGTAATCCTCTCCGTCCATCGGAACCTTTCTGACAGGCGGTATCGCAGCGCCGACGCCCTTGATGAATACCACGCCGCCCTTCATCTTTCCGCCAACAAACCCCTTTGACTTCCCTTTTATGATCAGAACTCCGGAGCGCATGTCAGCAGCGGCAAACTCTCCCGCATTCTTCTCGATTATCACTGTTCCACCGGCAAGGAGTGTGCCTGCATTCATGCTCACGTTCCCGCAGACCCTGAGCTCTCCTCTCTTCATCAGCATGCCCACGCTGAGATCGGCGTCGCCGTTCACAACGACGCTGCAATCAGCGCTGCACCGTGCTGCGATTGTGTCTCTCAGGACGCCGTCGTTGAGTGTCAGTCGTTCTCCGTCGAAGGTGTTTGGCGGGAGCAGCCCGTCTGCCGAACCGTTGTTCAGAAGATCGGTTATGGACCTGTACTTCCTGAATCCCTCAAGATCAGACTCAACCTCGATTACGTTGCCCAGCGGCTCTGCGGGTCTGCCGCTCACATATATCGTGCCCGACGCCATGCCCATGCCCATTCTGGTGCCTGTGTCCCCGTCCACAATCACGGTTCCGTTATCGATGATCCCACCAGTCCCTCCGAAGTACCGCATGTCAGCGCCCGCATTCGAGCAGAGCCGTTTGCCAGAATCACCGTTGATGCGGACAGTTCCCCCACTGCGAAGCGCTGTTACAAGGTCTCTATAGGTGTAATCGGTACCATTCTGCGCAGGAATAACCTCGTCCGGGTCCAGTTCCTTGCCCTGGTGCTGCCAGTAGAAGTTGTACGTAAAATCGCAGACACATTTCTGAGGCGACGTGAACTCAAGCTCAATATCCATTACACCATGCCTCTTGAGTACATATTGGAAGAGACGCCCCCGATGAGCCCTGCGATCGCATCATCCAGAAACGGACCCAGTTCGCCGAGTATTCCAGGTTTATTCTGATCGAATCGCGTGAACTCGAACATACCCTTGTATCCGGCGATATATTTCGCAATCGCAATCCCTATAACCTCGTCTGCAATGAGAAACACGGGATCGCGCTCGAAAGCTTCTGCGGTCATCCCGGGCAGTCTGCCGGCAGTGCCTTCCGACTCCAGAAGGGTCGCCGCGTAGAGAAGTATGCACAGATTCGGGTCAGAGACCGCAAAATCCAGTTCCCGCTCGAATACCTGCCGTGCGCGCTCCTCGGTCTCTATTCCGGGGTGCGGGACATAGAATTCCATTGCCGCATCCGTGATTGCGTCTCTGGTGATGCCACATGCGGCGAGTATCTCGAATATCGTTTCTTTGTCTGGCATATTGTATCCCTTTTCGTTGGGCGCAATCAGGAATGTTTCCTGTGCGACAACATAAGCGAAAGAGAATTGGAGTCCGATTCCATAAAAATGATTGGTTGACCAGCGCTTCCGAACGTGACCTCCCCGCGTTCCGGGCGTGCACAGGATTCGCAATGTTTCAATCTTTGTGCAGTGTTCCACTATATGGGTTTTAGAAGCAGCTTCCCCTCTCATGTCACCGCTCCTGAGTACCTAAAAGAGTGCTGCACCATCTTGACCCATTTTTCTTCAGCAACGCCAATCAAATTGCCGCACTGACATTTAACGTAATCTCCGTCTCTAATGCTGTAATCCATGACTATCCGGTCATTCCAGCAGTGCCATAACCTGCCTTTTCCGATCTTCTGGTATCTAAAAATCTTTCGTTTACATTTAGCACACTTTATTATTATCATCCGCAATCGTCCAATCTCATGCTCGTATACCGTTCCTTCGCCATCTCCCAGTAACGATCGGTACTGGCGTTGCCATCGGCATAAGATTTGTGCCAGCCAGCAGAGACCGGCATATCCTTGTACAATGATTTGCGTCTCGCTTCAAGTAGCATCCTTGGAGTTTTCATAAAATCCGCCCCGCAGATAACGTTGTTTTCTGTTTCAGATGATAAGCGCTCCAGCCATTTAACGCCCGTATAACTTCTCATTAGATGATGATCGAGAATCAAAGTATCGACTTCCTGAGATAGTTGTCTGGCATTGTGCCACGCATTTTCAGCCATCTTTTTCGAAAGCTTGTGGGACAAATAGATGGGAGGTCCGTCAGCTAATACAATATCAGGTTCCCAGTCCAGTATTTTAGAAATGGCTTCATAATCGAGGAGCTGTATATCGGAGGTGTGCACAAAGACGCAATCTTCTTCGATTCTTGTCATCATCACCGTCCGCAGCCTATCACCTCTCTCCCCATGGAATACCGGTTTAGAGAAGGTCATTGCCCCCTGCGCCGTTCCGTCTGCCGCAATGAGATCGTTCTTCAGGATTGTAGAGATTGATTTTGCTCTTTTTTCTTCAATCGGATGAAGACGAAATGGATTCTTAGTCCATATCTTAACATTAGGGTTTAATCCGATTATTTTCTTGATGTTGAACTGATAAGGATTGGCATCTGCCAGCGGGACATGGTCTCCATGGAAATGGCTGATTACGATGTCGGTTGCCTCCGACCATCGTTGTACGATCTTTTTCTGTATCCGCTCATCCACTGCTACCTGAAATGGGTGTGGAAGTAGCCGGTATCTGGTGTAACCCAGCGCTATACCCGGATCAATCAATATTCTCTGCTTCGCTGTCTTCACAAAACAGCAAAGACCCCTAACGCCCAGTGATTCGGTTCCCAGGATTTCTATGTTCATGTTATATTTCTTATAAAAATGTAGACATGGGAGCTCTAAAATTACGTTGATGTGGTGATTGTATTGTTCCCGCTTGCCCCGCTCAGTTCCTCCAGAACCACGCCCAGTCTGTCGAAGTTCTCTCCGAATGCAGTCCAGTTCGTGCCCATGGAGTCAAGGATCGCATCATAATGCTCCTGCGCTTCTGTTATCAGCTCTTCGGTTGATTTCTCGCCGTAGCCATAACCACCATCTGCCATACCCGCGCCGGTCGGTCTGGTTGGTCGGGTTCTGCCGAAGAGCGCTGCAAGCGCGGTCTCGAGGTCTTTCTCCATAACCACCCTCTCACCGTCTGAGACGAGCACCCGCTTGAGTTCAGGCAACTGCCCGGCCTCTGCCTGTATATAGAGCGGCTCTATATACAGAATCGAGTCCTCAATCGGTATCACCAGCAGATTGCCCCTTGCCACACTAGATCCCTGCGTCGACCAGAGCGTGAGTTGCTGCGAGATCACTGAATCCTGGTCGAACTTCGCCTCGATCTGCAGCGGACCGTAGACCAGTGTGTGTTTGGGGAATTTGTAGAGGAGCAGTTCTCCATAATTGTCTCCATCCGACCGTGCAGCAAGCCATGCGACCATATTGTCCTTTCTTATGGGTGTAAACGAACTCATCATGACGAATTCCTCTTTATCTTCTCCCGGAAGCTTTATTATGATGTAGTATGGCTCCACCGGTGTTCGCTGCCCGGTCCCGTATACCTCGCTTGGGATCTGCCATGCATCCTCCTTGTTGTAGAAGACCTTCACATTGTCCATGTGGTACGTGTTGTAGATTGCGGACTGGACCTTGAAGAGGTCTTCTGGATATCTGATGTGTGATTTGAGCGATTCCGGCATCTTATCAAAGGATTTGAATTGATCTGGAAATATTTTCGCATAAGTTGCAATTATCGGGTCAGTTGCACTGGCACTGGCACCAGCAGCGGTATCGGCGGCGTTCGTATCATGGATATAGTATGTCACATCCCCGTTGTACGCATCAACAACGATCTTCACCGGGTTTCGGATGTAATTGATGGAGCCGTGTTTCTCCGAGTAGGGAAAGTTGCCTGTTACAGTGTATGCGTCCTGAATCCAGAATAGCCTGCCATCGCTTATGACGATGTAGGGATCGTTGTCCAGCAACAAAAACGGTGTTATCTTTGAGATCCGGCTCTGGATGCTCCTTTCAAACATGATCTTGCTAACCGGTGTGATCTCGGACGATAGCATGATCTTGATGTCTGCAAAGCGTATCGCCATCAGCAGTTTCTTTGCAAACGAGTCCAGCGTAATCCCGCCGGTTCCATCGTAATGGATGTATTCGTTGTCATTGCCCTTCGGGTAATCAAACTCCTGTGTGAGTGTGTTTGTCAACACAAAATCGTTATCTATCCCCCCATAATAGATCTGTGGCACATCGATTCTCAGTTCTTTTGCATCAACGGTGTATGTCGGGGGGATGTCTTTTATGAGATAGTTTGGCATGCCCTCTGTTGTGACGCTGTCAACAGGACTCATCACAACACCAAAACCGTGTGTATAGACCATGCGTAGGTTCACCCACGTCTTCGCCTGCAATCGTTCCTGATTCATCTCTCTTGGCGCAATCATTACCTCGGTGTACCGTTCGTTGATCGCATACCTGTCAACATCGATTCCTGAGAGATCATAGTAGAGGCGCATTTCCTGTGTCTGCTTGTATGTCTGTGTGAGCGGTCTCCAGTCCAGAATCCTGACATTATCGATTGTCTCCCTGGCACCCGACAGGACCTCAGGCGTCAGGTTCATCCCGACATGGAAGTCCTCCTCCACAACACTGTCCAGCCCGTAAGCGATCTTTGTGAACTTGATGTTGTTCTCGATGTATGGTCCCTCCAGCGTCCCTTCGTTCGGCGAAACCTTGTAAGCCTGGACAAGTCCAGGTATCACGGTCGGACCAAGCACGCAAGCCAGCAGATACAGAGCTACTATGGTTGCCAGTATGCGACTCTTCCCGAGGCTCTGCTTCCCCGTGATTACGAATATCCAGATTAAACAGAGCACTGCGATTGCCACTGCCATTAACATCAGTATCCTGATTATCGGCAGGTACACGACGACATCGGTGTAGCCAGCCCCGACCACAATTCCCTGTTCAGAGTACATGATCGAGAATCTGGCAAGATAGTGTCCTGCAGCGAGAAGGAGGAAGAAGAGCGATCCAAGGACTGCCAGATGCACAAGAGCCTTCCCTTCCAGGTTCGAGAACGCTGATTTGAAGCTGCCGCCGTATGTGCTGTATGTCGCACCGTCCGGTGTGACGAGATCCGGTTGCTTGAAGAGGTCGGCTATGAATGACTGCATGTAATCCATGATTGCGGCGATGATTGCAGCCACAACGCAGACCAAAAGAAAGCTCCTGAGTGTAAGTATGAACGGGAGTGAGAAGACATAAAAGGATACGTCTTTTCCGAAAATCGGGTCCTGCAAGCCAAAAGGCACCTGATTCATGTATTGCAGCACAACAAACCAGCTCTGAGAGTATATGAGCCCAACAAGGAAAGAAAGCGCCATGACGATCGCCAATTTCAACTTGAAGGAGACCTTTGATCCGTCCGATCTTGAAGATATCTTGAGATTGATTATTATGAATGCGAAGAAGGCTGATGCCGAGAGTAAGAAGAGTAATACCTTTGCCTTAAAGCTGATTAAAAAGATCTGCGAAAACCCGAGCGCATCAAACCACCAGTAATCGGTGATCAGCCTGACGATTCCGGATATGGAGAAGATGAAGATCACTGCCAGAGTGATTATGGCAGCTTTGAGTTCGTCTTTGCCCCGAGCCATGAAGGGCTAAATGGGCTGCAGCATTTATAAAGGTTGTGGAAAAACAATTTTTCGAGGTGATTTTGTGAAATTATCGCTTCTTTCGGCGGCTTATGCCCAATTTCGGAGACTGTTGAGAGTGAGCCTGCAAGCGCAAGTGAAACCGTTGCGGGTATGCGGCGGGCATCTGCACAGAACGCGGGAAAAATCGCGAGAGCACGCCCCACACATATCTCATCAATCTTCCTGAACGCCCTTTCTTTCAAAGCGTTGTCTTTCTTTGTCAGTTTCTCAAAGCTTTTATCGAATTTGGGTTCTGTACGAAAAATAAAACCCATAAAATCTCCTTACAAACTTCGGAGATGGCTTAAGAGGTTCTCTTTAGTTTCAAAAGTTTTTTAAGTCCCATTTTATATTCTTCTATCGCGTCAAGTGTCCCATGCTATCGGAATGCTTCTGTTTGTGGTGTTTGGTTGAGTCGTAACCGAACACATATACTACCAATAGCAATACTGCAAGACCTCCCCGCCGACTCATAAATGCTCATGAGCTATCTTGTACTCCGAAAACGCCTCCACCACCCGCTCATTCTGCTCCATTGTCCCGATGCTCACCCTGACAAGAGATTCTCCTGCGTCGCGGAACGACGAACAATCCCTGACGATTACTCCTTTGCGTGCAAGAAAGTCGCAGACTGCGTTCGACTGGTGCGGTGAGACGTCCACAAGCACGAAGTTCGCCTCGGACGGATAAACCGCAAACGGGATGTCAGCCAGTCTCTTGCGCCCGTTCTGCACCAGCTCAATTGACTGTCTCAGATGCTCGCTGTCGCCAAGCGCTGCGATGCCCGCAGCAACCGCAAGGCTGCTGACTGCGAAAGGGGTCGCATATCCGGAATACTCGTCTCGCATCTGCTCCGGCATGACCGCATAGCCAGAGCGCATGCCTGCAAGCCCGAATGCCTTTGAGAGCGTGCGCCCGACCACCAGATTGTCATACTCCCGCACAAGGTGCACCACGCTCTCTTCTGCAAATTCGACGTACGCCTCGTCGAGAAACACGACGGCATCACAGTTCTCCAGAATCATCCTGAGATCGTGCTCCGGAATCAGGTTTCCGCTCGGGTTGTTTGGCGAGCAGAGAAATATTACCCGTGTCTCATCGGTAATCTGCGATATGATCTCCTGCGGACTGATCTCGAAGTTTTGATCCCTCGATACAAAGACCGGTGTTCCATGGTGCGAGCGTGCCGAGATTGCGTAGTAGCTGAAAGTCGGAACCGGGATCATCGCCTCTCCCGGCATCAAAACCCGCATCAAGGTATCGATTACCCCGTCCATGCCTGCGCTCGCCACGATATTTTTGGTTGGATAACCCGTGTACTTGGATATCGCAGCGCAGAGCTCGGATGCGTCGCTATCAGGGTATACGCTTATTCCCCCCGCGTCTCGCATTACGGCTTTTACGGACGCTGGCGAAGCTCCGAGCGGGTTTTCATTCGATCCGAGCTTGATTATCGCATCGATTGGAAGCTGATACTGCTCTGCAATCTCCGCAATCGATTTGCCGGGTACATATCTGGCGCCCGTGCCTGTGTTTGAGTCCGTGTCTGTGCCTGCGCCGGGCAGAGGTTTCATGGTTGACTGTGGGCTGGAGCCGTTATATTATTAACCCCATCACCACCCCAAACGACCTGGAACCACCCCCTCTACCACTCAATCGCCGCAAGCTCGCTTATGCTCTCAATCACGTAATCCGGCTCAATTTCCGAGTGCTCGAGACTCTCCCTCGTCTCAACACCTGAAAGCACGAGCACAGTTGACATGCCGCACCTGATGCCGGCAAGGATGTCGGTCTCGAGCCGGTCGCCGACGATTGCGCACTCATCCGCCTGCAGTTTCAGAATATCGAGCACGATATCCATAATCGGCGGCTCCGGTTTGCCAATTACGAGTGGCGACACCCCGGCTGCCGTCTCGAGCGCATGCACGATTGCGCCCGATCCCGGAACGAATCCGTGCTCGGTCAGGAGAACCGGATCGGTGTTCGTTGCGATGAATTCTGCGCCATCAACGATGTTCTGAAGACCGATCCTCAATTTATCGTAATGCAGGTCTCGGTCAAGACCAACAACAACGAAATCAGCATCCTCGCAGATTGTGTGTCCCTGCGCTTTTAGTTCCTCAATCAAACCAGCCTCACCAATCGGATAGACCGTCTGAAACCCGTGATGCTTCTTGATATGTGCAGCAGCCGCATATCCTGCAGTGATCACATCGTTCTTCGTGCACCGGATCCCGGATGCGTTCAGTCTCGCCGCGACGTTGTCCCTGCTCCGAGTCGAGTTGTTTGTCAGAAAGAGCACTCTTGCATGGTCCCACAGCCGGTTGACAGAATCGACCGCACCGACGATCACGTCACTTCCCAGATATATCACGCCATCGAGATCAAGGATGTAGGCTTTAATCGCCATGAGACTCTGTTGAGTGGTTATGAATTATAGCCTTTCCGAGATGCGCCCGCGTTTTTCACAGACGCGAGGGAGCTACCGTTGGCGACCACATAAAACATTAGAACTACGTATCACATCCTACCGCCTCATACTTTCTCGTGAAAATCTGTGTAATCTTGTGGTTCCCCCTACAAGTTATTGAGCATGTACAAAAAAAGAGGAAAAAGGAAATTCATCTCAGATAAAGATTGACTCATCCAGATCCGCTGCCAGATCACTTTCATTACCCAGTTCACCAAGCAACGCCTCCAGTTCGGCGAGATCGCTCTCGATATCATCCATTTCGAGTTCAGAGAATTCATCGGACGCTGCGCCTGAACCATCCACGTCACCGGACTCTTGCGTTGGAATTGTATCTGGCGCAACGCCAGTATCCGCGTCATGCGTTGCGGATTGCGGCACATCTTGTACGGATTCGCTTGGTTGATTATCGACGCAGCCGGAGAGTGCCATTCCCACAAGGAGAAGTGCCGGGATCAGATACCTGACATTCATTTGCCTGCCCCCCCGTTCGGATCGGTTCCGTTCAGCGCAACAGAGCTAGCGAGGTTGCCACGCAGCTCCCGAAAGATTGCCTTCAGGATGTGGTTTGCATCCCTGATGCATGCGTTCGCGTCATGGACATGCCTGCGTACCTCTGCGGAATCTCCACGATCGAGGGCATCCTCTGCGAGATCGCAGTTCTCCCTGACGCAATCGATCCTGGAATCAAAGTCGCCGAGTTGTCCACTGAGGTCTGCGGTATCGTCACTCTGCTCAGCGAGATCCTTGATTGTTCCATTGAGTCGATCGGAGAGATTCTCTGCCGTCACAACAAACTGTCCGGTTCTTGCGATGATCATCTGCGTGGTGTAGCGCAGAATATCGGCACGAATCGTCTTCCACTCGTCTCTGATCGATTGCGCAACCAGGGCAATATCCGCACCCTCTGCGCTTGTTGCAGCAGACTTCAGCCCTTCGAGACTCCGGATGTGCTCCTCGATCTCTTCTGATGCACCCTCCGCAGCGTCCTGTTGTTTAGCGATCTCGAGGCGTTCCTGCAGAAGCTCCAGACGTGCGATCATCCGGTCAACCGTCTGCACGAGATGATGTTCGGCTGCTATCTGGAATTCATGTCGATTTTCAGGTGTTTCCGCATTCCTGAATCGATCTCTTGCGTTCAGCAAATTCTGTCTGGAATCGATATGCATATCCCTCGCGTTTTGGTACCGGTCTCTGATTGTGCCTGGTATCTGCGCGGGACTTGCCACGCCCGCAGGCGGTCCTCTGGACTGCACCCCAGTTGATTCGTTCACTTCATCGACTCCATCAGTCTCGTTCGCGGTCTCTGCTACTGCGATGCATGGCATGAATGCGCATGCGAGCAGGAGCGAAATTGCGAATACCGTCCGCATCTGTCTCTTATTCTTTGTGTTATTCAACATATTCGCTGTCTCCTGTTGTGAGTTGTGTTGCTTCTGTCGTTTCTGGGCAATTCTACCCAACAGTCACTTGAGCAGTCTCAAGAGATAAGCATACTTTCGTGTTTTTGATCTTTGATGCTTTATCATGCTTTACCACCCTTCACCCCCGGTCGTGACCCAATTAAATCCTTGACACTCAGATCTGCGTTGACCGTTATCCGTGAATTGTCCTCTGACGTCTCACCCTCATTGTTGTCGCTCGTGTGTTGAACTGCCAAAGAACTTCGTAAGTAAGCTATCTGTCTTCTTCTTCTGTGTCTTCTCGTGACTTGCATCACGACCTGCATCAGTACTCGCAGCCGGGACGCCTGAATCCACTCTCTTCTCCGGAGCAATTGCCGTCATCAGTTTGACCAGTGGTCTGGTCACCGATTCCGTCATCTGCCTGGCAGCCGGTGCCTGTTCAGCAGCTGGTTCGGCAGGTTCAACCACTGGTTCGGCATGCTCGATCACAGAGACCGACGCTCCGCCATGTCTACTCTTCCGTGCACGGATCTCAACAATGATCGGGCGCTCGATATCGCCGCTCACAACCATCGCAACCCCCGGTGGTAGCCGCTTGATCTCATCCTCTGCTTCGACGCTGATTCCTTCGAGTCCCTTCCTGATCGCCTGCAGATCGTTTGGATTGGTAACTTTGAGGATGATCTGGGTGTTGCACTGTGAGAGTATGTTCTTGTCGATTCGCGCGGGGCGCTGGGTGACAACCATCATGCCAAGCCCGAACTTCCTGCCCTCTGATGCGATCGTCCTGAGGATGTCGGTGCTTGCGGTCTTGCCAAAACCCTTCTCGGGGCAGTAATTGTGTGCCTCCTCGATAATGAGCATCATCGGGGGGATCCGATCGACTTTTCTCGCTTCAAAGAGTTCTTCGCACAACCGTGCAACGATCATCGACTGCATATCAGGGATAACTCCCTTCATGTCGATTATCGAACCCTGTCCCGGTTGAACGAGTCCCTGAATCGGGGTCGGGTCATCTGAGAATATCTCCGCATCTCGGATCGATTCGAGTATGCTCAGAACGCCCCATTTTGCATTGCCGCTGCTGTTGCCCACCTCAAAGATGATGTCGTCGATTGTGTATTCGCTCTTTTCAGCCCGTATCTTCTGTATCGCTTCGTAGATAACACCCATCTGGGTTCCGGACTGGATGTTAAGAACTTTTGCGAGATCGCCTGCCTTGAGATTGACTCCATTGAGCCGAAACACCAGGTCCGCGCCCGGATTCAGGACCCGATCAGCGGGCGTGTACACGGTGATGTTCTCGGCGTATCCAGATTGCGAGACTCCGAATCGCTCAAAGTCCCCTTCGACTGCCGGATCTTTGAGTGAGGTGTATTCGCCATGCGGGTCGATTATCAGGAGCGGAATTCTCTGATCCAATAGTTCCTCTATGATAACGCCTGCCGCGTACGATTTTCCGCTGCCTGTGCGTGCGAGAATGCTTACGTGCTTCTGCACAAGCGTATTGGCATCGAGGTGAACCGGTAGTTCCTGCCCCTCTAAGAGTCCGAGATAAACATCACCGTGTGTTAACCCGAGCGATCCTGCGATCAGTTTGGGGTCGGCACGGAAAACCCGGTCACCCGGGCTGAACGGAGTCTTTGGTACCCTGAGAACTCTGTTCTGCCGCGATCCAATAACAATAGCCTTAGCAACAACGCGATCGGTGCCCGCGCCGTCCCGCTTGTCCAGCGCACTCTCGATTGTGACGTCATCGTTCGATTTCGTGATCGCAACCACCTGGGCAAGTGTCCAGCCGTCGGTCTCGTGCCAGATCTTGAGATAGTCGCCCTGTTTTGTGGAAGGGTCCGAGACCACGAACCTGAAATCTGCAAAGCCGGTCTCCCCGAATATGGTGCCGATCGAGTCTATTGGCATGTGATGCTACATCTCACGGCGATGGCATAAAGCTTTGACGGCACGCAGCCATCCTCAACATTTATGTAAGATCGCCCATAATGATAATATGGTGGGTATGGGAGTACACAACACAGAACAAGGGACTTATGACAAAGAAGAGATCGAGACGCTCCTCTCAAACATGCCAGCGGGTGTTGTGATTGAGAATAAGGACCACGAGATCCTGTACATGAATGGTTTTCTTCTCCGGATGTTCGGTAATCAGGTTGGCGAGACGTGTTTTGTAGGGTTCACCGGGCAAGATACGGCATGCGATCCGTGCCCGGTTGATGCGATCATTAAGGAAGGACGGGACGCCTTCAGCCAGACGATAGCTTCCAGTGATGGCAAATTCTTTGAGATAACGGCATCACCGATCCACAATCCGGACGGCAGCAGATCGGTTATCGAGATTGTGAAGGACGTAACCGATCAGCATAAACTCGACCAGATGAAGTCCGATTTCATCCACATTGTTGCGCACGAGATGCGCACGCCGCTTGCCGCGGTCATCGGATTCAATGACATGTTATCGCGCCGTTCGGAAGGTTTCACATACAAACAGAAACATTACATCGAAAGTATTGCAATTAATGCCCGTAAACTGAAGCAACTGGTTGATGACATACTCGATCTCTCGTATCTGGATGCCGGCATACTGAAGCTCAAGCGAGAGACGCTTCCACTGGATGAGCTGGTGGGCGAGGTCCTTGCGACGCATCAGGCATTGATCGCTGAGAAGAATCATAGAATCCAGGTAAACATTCCGGAGTCTCTTACAATCGAATGCGACCGGCAGAAGATCGCCCGCACCATGAGTAATATCGTCTTCAATGCAGTCTATTACACAGAGATCAATGGAAACATCGGGATTGCCATCGATAATCTCGCCGATGAGATCCTTGTAACAGTTACGGACAATGGTATCGGAATCTCGGAACACGACCTGCCAAAGATCTTCGACCGCTTCTTCATGGCTGATGCAACGCTCACGAGGTTATGCGATCGGATCGGAATCGGGCTCACGCTTGCGAAGGGTTATATAAAACTGCACGGCGGCGAGATCTGGGTTGAGAGCGAGATTGGGAAGGGGAGCGCATTTCATTTCACGCTACCAAAATACAAAATAGGCGATAACAATGGATAAGGCAAAACTGGAGGCGATACTTGCATGCATTGCCGAGGGCACAATCTTTGTAGGCGAAGATCACATAATTGAGTTTGTAAATGACCGTGCAGAGACCATGCTCAACCTACCGAAAGATCTAGTTGGAAAGGATGTTTTTGCGTGCCATCCGGAGTCACTGAACCAGACCCTGACCGAAGCTCTTGACCAGATCAGATCAGGTTCTGACGAGGTGATCAAGATGACACTTGTGGTCGGTGACCGCAATCTGGACTTTTCAGCCACTGGTGTGTATCTGGGTGGCGAGTATCTTGGGGTACTCATGACGATAAAAGACGTGACAGAAGCAGTGTCGCGAGAAGAGGAACTCACATCGCTTGCAGGTCAACTCAGGGCAGCGCAGGATGAGTTATCGACACCGGTTGTGCAGATATGGGATCAGGTGCTTGCGCTTCCCCTGATCGGGTCAATCGACAGCAAGAGGGCGCAGACGGTAACCGAGGTCTTGCTTGAGCGAATCGTTGCGACCCAGTCAGAGGTCGTCATACTCGACATAACAGGAGTTCATTCGGTTGATACCAATGTGACGAGCCATCTACTGAAGATTGTCAGTGCGTCGAGGCTGCTTGGCGCGGAATGCGTGATCACAGGCATCGGTCCGAATATTGCGCAGACGATGATTCATCTGGGCGTCGATCTCGACGAGCTTACCACTATGGCGGATATGCAGGAAGGGCTCAGGTATGCGATAGATCGGTTGAAGGACGAAAAATGATGGTTGCAGTGTTTCGGGTTTGAGGTGGATCAAGGGGACTATGAGCAGATGAAGATTCAGTTGAAGATTTTTGTAATCATAATCGCGGTCATCGCGGTAACAGGCGTTACCACGATTGTGGTCAGCCAGAGCATCGCAGAGAATATACTTGAAACAGAAGTATACCTTCATCTGGAGACGACTGCGCAGTCGAGAGCGGATCACATCGAAACGGTTCTGAAGAACTATAAAGAGCTCACCAAGACGCTTGCAGCAGGAAATGCTTTCAGGAATGTGGTGGATGAGGGCAAGGATCCTGCATGGAGGATGGAGCAGGCTGATCGCAGGACAACAAGTGTGATGCAGGCGTATGACGAGATTACAAGGATCAGCATATTGGATGAACACGGCACAGTGATCGCATCCAGCCATGCTGATGTCGGGCTCGACAGAGGCACCAGTGACATTGTTCTGGAAGGGACGACCAGGGCACACATCGGAGAGCTCCACACATCCACATTCACTGGAAACACTGTTATGAGTGCATCAGCACCGATTCTGGTGAACGGTGAATTTGCCGGGGTTCTTGTGATAAATTTTGACGCGGAAAAGGAATTATTTGAGATTACAACAGAGAGAACCGGTCTCAGTGAAACCGGGGAGATATATCTCGTAAACGATGACGGCTACATGATAACACCATCGAGGTTTGTGGGGGGCGCCGTTTTAGAGACTAAAGCCAATGAGATAAAACACTACCCCGAAGATGCTTGCGATAACACCGCGGCCATGACCACGAATTATCAGGGCACAAGCGTTCTACAGGTTCACAAACATATCGATGAGGTGGACTGGGTGCTGGTCGCAGAGATGGGCACAGAGGAAGCGCTCGCACCGGTTGCCGCGCTGACACGCATGGCACTGTTTACGATCATTGCACTGCTTCTTGTGGGAATCGTTGTCGCAATCACGATCTCAGGGAACATAACGGAACCGCTTATCAGGTTGCGAAGAGGCGTTGAAGCAATAGAGGCGGGCGATCAGGATCGCAGAGTCGGAACAGATGCGGAAGATGAAGTCGGAGATCTCTCAAGATCTTTTGAACGGGTGTTTGGTGAGATCAAAGAGTCGAGAGTCGCACTTGAGGTGTATAACACAAACCTTGAGTCGCAGGTCGAGGAGCGGACAAGAAAACTTGCGGAATCAGAGGAATACTTAAAAGAACTCGTCGATAAACTGAGAATCTCGCAGGAGTCGCTCTCTGCTCCGGTTGTTGCGGTCTGGAACGGGATTCTTGCGCTACCGCTCATCGGAATGATCGATGAGCACAGGATTGCAACGATCATGGAGACGCTTCTTTCAGAAATTACGCGGACGCAGTCTGATGTTGTGATCCTTGATGTGACCGGCGTTCATGAGATCGATACGTATGTGACGAATCACCTGATCAAGATCGTCAGAGCCGCGCAACTGCTCGGAGCAACATGCATCGTCACGGGTGTGCGACCTGAGTCTGCGCATACGCTAGTTGATCTTGGTATTGATATGTCAGAACTGGTGACAAGGCGGACATTGCAGGATGGTGTCAAGTATGCGCTCAAGATCACTGAGGGGGGGTTAACGCGTGAATTGTCTGATTAAACAGAGCAGTACGTGTTTAGCTAACCCCCCCGTCCTTAGTCGGCGCTTAGCTAAATACGACACTGACGATTTGCTGCGAAAATATGTGGCGCATTTTCACGCTTGTAGGTGACTTGGAGGGTCATGGATGCTTCCAGTGAGATCGCTATGCCCCTAAATTTTACCGCATAGTGTGTAGAGCCACCCAGATGGTTTAAAACGGTCTTGAAACTCTGCGTTCCTTCACGTTCTCCGCGGTGCTGTGATAAATCAGGCTCTTCGCTGTTTTATATGGGTTGAACACCTTGATTTCCAACTACCCACGCGAAATAGCGAAGAGACATAACTCATTTGATTTTCAGACAGTGTCGCTAAACACGTACCCCTAAAATAATAAAAATCTCGACGCAAAGATCGGAAACTATATGGCCACAGGATCCATCAGAATCAGACATCTGCAACTCCGGATATTATACCACCAAGTTTCACCGATCATTTGGCAGTCGATCCCCACCTGTTGGAATACCCACATCGCACACGCGGAACAGCAATCCTCGTCACCATACCCTGTCTAAAGCGGCAGGTTGTATGCGAACTGCCCACACGTAACACACAAATTGTTATATGTTATAGCCATCATAATATATGAATGGTGGGAGTTGGAGAGGCGAGTAGGTCTACGGTTTACCTATTCAGTCTTACCGATATCACAAACACAACAGATGAAAACCACAGCGGAACATATACACAATAGGGGGTTAAGATGAACACAAGACTAAACGACGTCAAGATAAAGACGAGACTGATAGCTATATGCCTGATACTCGTCACGATTCCAGTTTTAGTGCTTGGATTTGCAAGTTACAATGCCACAAAGAGTGGGATTAACGAACAATCAAGTGTGCTCTTGCAGCAGGAGGCACTACTCGCAAAAGCGCAGGTTGAGAGCAATTACGACATGATCCAGCAGAAGCTCGAAAGCGATCTTCAGGTAGCGCGGTCGCACTATCAGGAGCATCTTGAGTATGCAGATCGGAGAACACAGAGAGTCGCAGTGCATCCGGACGTGATAAGCTCATTTAATGATCCGGGGAGCCTGCATAGCGTGCTTGCAGGGATCGCAAAGAATGAGGGGTTCAATATCCTCACCGTGACCGACACGAAAGGAACAGTGATCGCAAGGGCGAGCAGCACAAAGACTGGTGATACGTTCGTGCCCGATCTGGTGCGCAAAGGAACTATCGGCGGTTTTGCGGCAACAGAGATTATAGACAGCCAGTACCTCGCAAACGAGGGGCTTTCAGGGAAGGTTGGCGTAGGCAAGGAGGGCATGGCGCTAACATCGGTTTATCCGGTTGTGGTCGATGGGGCAACGGTCGGGGCTGTTGTCGGTGGCTATATACTCAATTACAATTACGAGATCGTTGATTCCGTGCAGTCGATAATCGGCGGTACAGCAACGATCTTTCAGGACAATCTCAGGATATCAACGAACGTCCTTAATGAGGAGGGGGACCGGGCTGTCGGAACAACGGTCTCGAGTACCGTGTATGATACGGTTGTGAATGGCGGGGAGGCATTCTATGGCAAGGCATGGGTCGTGAATGCAGACTACCAGACAGCGTATGAGCCTATCAAAAACTCGGACGGAAAAGCGATCGGCATCCTGTACGTCGGAGTCAAGCAGGTAGAGTTTCAGGACGACATGATGAACAGCCTCGCAGAGGTTGTGATCGGAAAGACTGGCTATGTCTACCTCCTTGACACCGATGGCAACTATGTCCTATCAAGCGGCAGACAGCGGGACGGAGACAACATCTGGAATGCAAAGGACGCATCCGGAGCCTACTTCATTCAGGAGATATGTAACAAAGGGAAGGCACTGACAGGGGACGAGACCTTTGTGCAGGATTACATGTGGCAGAACTCGGGCGAGAACGAAGCAAGGCTGAAGCTTGCGGCGATCGCATACTCGCCCGAGTTTGACTGGGTCATCGGAGCCAGTTGTTATGACAACGACTTTGCGGATCCGGTAACGAAGGTCAGGAACGTGACAATCATCGTGTGTATAATTGCGATCATCGCGGGGGCGCTTGTTGCGTACTTCTTTGCAAACAGCATAACAAATCCACTGAATGAGGTCATG
>DAWR01000004.1 GCA_002506015.1 Candidatus Methanogasteraceae archaeon UBA261
GACAAGCATATATACCAGCCATTACTCGCCAAACACGATGAAAACTCTCCTAAGTATGGAATCAGTCCAGTTGGTTTGAATGAGGGTGAAAAACAGTTCATGAGGGATTTAAAGGACTATGTTGACAACAACGGATCAAAATTCACGGATCGGAAGATGTTTGTACTGAGAAATCGTCCCAAGAAAGGTATCGGGTTCTTTGTTGAGACTGTGAATTTTTATCCGGATTTCGTCATCTGGATCAAAAACAATGACAAGCAGCATATCATCTTCGCAGACCCAAAAGGTCTGGTTCATGCGGAAGGTTTCAAAGATGAGAAAATCCAACTACACAGACACATAAAGGATATTGAGAAACATCTGGCTAAGAAATTGCTGGATAAGGGTGAAAAACAAGAAATTTCGCTGGATTCTTTCATCATATCAGTGACACCGAAAAAAGACATCCGATCAACTTTCAAAAGCAATGAATTAAGTACGTATGAAGAACACAACGTTCTGTTTCAGGAAGATAAAGAATGCATCCGGAAGTTGTTGAGATGTGCACTCGATGATTAATTATCCAGATTCTCTCTGCCCGCGTAAAAGACCCGAAGACATACGTCTCAAAATTCGGGAAATCTGCTTCCACCCCTCTACACAACCACACAGGCAGTCTTCCTGTGTCTGAAGACGAGGAATACGGCTGGTTTGTGGCAGTTCGTCCTGTGTTTGACTCCCGCAGGCACAAGAACTCCGGTTCCGGCTGTCAGTTCGATTCTGGACTCGTCTGACTCGATTACGACCTCGCCGCTGTAATGCAGGAAGAACTCATCGTAATCGTGGACATACCACTTACCGTCGCCCTCGCAGAGCACCGCTCTTATGACCGAGTCGTCCACGTGGACTATGTCATGAGGGCGCCTGGGCGATTTTAGCTTTGTTATCTCTTCTCTAAAGTCGATTGCTTTTATATCCCTGCTCACGTCTATTTCCTGATGAATCTGTGTCATGCGTGTCCCAGAGCCTCCTTTGCCTTGACCATTTCAACGATTGCGCTGTTGTAGGGCGTCTCGATTCCGTACTCGGCTCCGAGCTCAACCACCTTTCCGTTGATGTAGTTTATCTCGGTTTTTCTGCCGCGAATTATGTCCTGAAGCATGGATGACCTGTGATCTCGTGTCGGGGGAAGCTTCTGGTTCCACAGAATCTTCAGATACTCGTCAGGTGAGTTTATGCCCAGATCCATGCCTGCAGCTTCTGCCACTCGAAAGGCTTCCGATATCATCTCTCTTATGATCTGTCTGGTGTGTAAATTGTCGGCAATCTCGCCGTACGTCACCTGAAATATGGCTGATAAGGGGTTTAATGCGATGTTGTACAGCGTTTTGTGCCAGATCTCCCGCATGATGTTCCCGGACGCTCTTGTTGGAATCCCTGCGTCGTTGATCGTTTCTGCCAGCCATTCCGCACGCGGGCTTGAACTGCCACTGCCGTTGATCTCACCAATCAGGGTATCGGATGCGATGACCGTCACCGCAACGCTCCCGGGTTCTGGCACGACTGCGCCGAATATCCCCATTGCGCCGAGTGTTCTCTTCCTGCCCGCAATCTCGGTTAGCGCCTCCACATTCCCGAGCCCGTTCTGCATCGATATGATGGGGGTGTTCTGCCCCAGCATGGGGCGAGCCTCACTTGCGGCGGTCTTTGTATCAAATGACTTGACGGTCAGAAAGACAATGTCCTGATCGCAATTGGGTGGTTTCGTTACCGCGGTCAGGTTATCCACTACGTGATCTCCCCAGATTCCGGTGATATGGAGCCCGTTTCGGGCAATCTCGCTTATGTGGGGATCTCTCCCTACCAGCGTGACTCTGTGCCCGGCTCTTGCAAGCATGCCGCCGGTTGCAGAACCGATGGCTCCTGCCCCCATTATTGCGATTTTCTGTCCGTGTTTTGATCTGCTCATGGTCACCATCCAAATCAGTACGTACCCTTTGTTGTGTGAATCTCCATATATAAAACGGGTCTTTGGTATCTCGCGTTGCAGTGACCGACACGTATGAAGAGATTGCCCATTTACCCAAATCGCTACACTTTAGTTTCAGGCATTTATCGGGAATTTTATCGAGTTGTGTCAGTTTTTATCACGAATTACACGAATGGACGAATGGCACGAATTTATTCCGGTTTAGCATTCGTGAAATTCGTTTATTCGTGATCCCTAAGCACTTAATATCACACCACCACAATCCATCTCCGAGACACTTAGAACGCGAATTACCAGAGAGCCTATAAAACCACGAGATTACACAAGATTAACACAGAAATCTCGTGAAGATGGCTGCGTCGCTGTTTCGCATACTGTGTAATCTTGTGCTTTCGCAACTACTCAGGTATGTTGATCGGTCACCCGGTTACGATTCTACGCTTTATGGCAAGAAGAATAACCGCGGAGGAATACAAGAGCTGTACTATCCTCCACGCACTCTGCGGTTACATTTCCGTTACAGTATGATCTCGATATCCAGTTCCTCTGCGAGTTCCTTGTATCGGTTGCGGATCGTAACCTCGGTGACCCCGGCAACCTCTGCCACCTCTCGCTGGGTTCTGCGCTGATCGCACTGAATCGATGCGATGTAGATCGCAGCAGCTGCAACTCCGGTGGGTCCGCGCCCACTGGTTAGCTCCCTCTCACTGGCAGCCCTGAGAATTGAGATGCTCTTCGCCTGCACCGCCCCATCCAGCTCGAGACCCGAGCAGAATCTTGGGATATAGTCGATCGGCGACGTCGGATGGAGCTTCAGCGAAAGTTCCCGTGCCACGAATCGGTATGTGCGCCCAATCTCCTTTCGGCTCACCCTCGAAACCTCTCCGATCTCATCAAGCGTCCTCGGAACAGAACACTGGCGGCATGACGCATACAGCGCAGAAGCAGCCACACCTTCGATGCTCCGTCCACGAATCAGGTTCTGCTCAACCGCCCTGCGGTAGATTATGGCGGCGCTCTCCCTCACGTTCTGATGGAGTCCGAGCGCTGATGCCATCCTGTCAAGTTCGGAAAGCGCAAACGCGAGATTTCTCTCGGTCGCATTGCTGACACGAATCCTGCGCTGCCATTTCCTGAGCCGATACAGCTGAGCACGATTCTTGGTGGAGATCGTCCGCCCGTAAGAGTCTCGATTCCTCCAGTCGATCATCGTGGAGAGTCCCTTGTCATGGATCGTGTAGGTCATCGGAGAGCCGACTCTGGCTCGCCTCAACCGCTGATCGCTGTCAAACGCTCGCCATTCCGGTCCCTGATCGATGATATTCGTCTCGATTACCAGCCCACATGATCCGCATACCAGTTCAGCACGCTCATAATCCCGCTCAAGGGTGCGGCTGTGGCATTCCGGACATTCGACAACCTCGCGCTCCTGTTCGCGCTCACGTTCCCTGCGCTGCTTGATTCGTTCCTTTATCCGTTCCGGACGTTCAATTACTCGTTCGACTTCTGTCATTCCCATCCCTCATAATGTATATAACTTCTTGTTTTCAAGTTCATTCAATTCGGAATCGATATGGTCTTTACCTTTATACAGTTTAACGGAGATATAGGGGCGGACAACCGGTCCGAAGATCTCACGCACCGTCCCAATCCGTTTCATCGTGTTGGTCACTACAGCCGATCCGATAGCTGGCAACCGATCACCAGCTCTCACGATCAGCAGATTACCAAAACGATGTTGAATAGTTCCAAGCCGACGCAAGTATACACCTCAACCGAAAGTAATATATACTACGAGGGATGCGTATATAAAGGTTTCGGTGATGTCACGAAAGCTTTTTAAGTTCGTCTGGTCTGGAGAAAATGAAAAGAATTGTGAGTACATCTCCGGATGATCAGATTTGTGTGATCCATTCAAACGCGCTAATTCGTGTTTTTATCACGAGTGGTGTGAATTCACGGATTCCGCGAAGGTCAATGTCATGAGGTCAATGTCGTGGATGGATGCCACCATAACATTCAGCGGCACCTCATAAAATCATAAGTCATAAGTCATAAGTCGTAAATCACAAAATGTACGTGTTTGGCTAACCACAAGATTACGCAGTCTGCGAAGCAGCGGCGCAGCCAT